>DASTYM010000528.1:0-3002 GCA_035764995.1 Cyclobacteriaceae bacterium
CCTCATCACCCAAATAAATCCTGAAAAACCTCCGTTAATTTTCCGAAAGATTTCACATTGATCTTTACCTTTTTCTTATCGATTGATTTCTGACTGTACCTCGAAATATAAATTTCAGTAAAGCCAAGCTTTTCTGCTTCCGAAATTCGCTGATCGATCCGATTGACCGCCCGAAGTTCACCTCCAAGACCAATTTCAGCAGCAAAGCAAATTTTATCCGATACTGGTAACTCTTCAAAAGATGAGACAATCGAAACACATACAGCCAGATCAATGGCCGGGTCTTCCACTTTAATGCCGCCTGCCATGTTTACAAAAACATCCTGTGTGCCCATTCGAAAGCCGCATCGTTTTTCCAATACTGCCAGTAACATATTCAATCGTTTAGGGTCAAAACCCGTGGGCGTGCGTTGGGGCGTGCCGTAAGAAGCCGGACTCACTAATGATTGAATCTCAATCAACAAGGGCCTATTCCCTTCAATAGTTGCACCAATTGTGGCACCACTGAGTTGTCCGTCTTTTTGAGAGATCAAAATTTCGGATGGGTTCGATACTTCCCGTAATCCCGAACCGAGCATTTCATAAATTCCAATTTCCGATGTCGACCCGAAACGATTTTTGGTTGTGCGCAAAATCCTGTATGCCAAATGGCGATCACCTTCAAATTGCAAAACGGTGTCAACCATATGTTCCAAAACTTTAGGTCCGGCAAGTGTGCCATCTTTGGTGATGTGGCCTACTAAAAAAACCGGAGTGTTTGTTTCTTTTGCAAACTTCATCAACTCACCCGCGCACTGTCTTACTTGCGCAATACTTCCTGCGGTTGACTCCATTAAACTCGAGTAGAGTGTTTGAATGGAATCGATGATGACAAGTTCTGGCTGAAGTTGCTCTATACCCTGAAAAATATTTGTCGTATTTGTCTCCGTCAAGATATAGCACGACTCATTTCGAGTCGCGGTAAGACGTTCAGCGCGCATTTTTATTTGTTGCTCACTCTCTTCGCCTGACACATACAACACTTTCATTTTCTTCAACGCTAGTCCGAGCTGAAGCATCAGTGTGGATTTTCCAATGCCGGGTTCTCCTCCAATCAACACCAATGATCCCGGCACGATGCCTCCTCCTAAAACTCTGTTCAACTCTTCATCTTGCGTTACAATTCTTATTTCTTTTCCTGCTTCTACCTCATCAAACCTTACAGGTCTGTTTTGTTTTTGCTTAAAAGTCTCCTGTCTCCATTCGTTTTTATTCGTATAGTCCTTTTGGACTACCTCTTCAACAAAAGAATTCCACGTGCCACACGAAGGACATTTACCAAGCCATTTTGCTGATTCATGACCACATTGCTGACAGAAGAATGACGTTTTTGTTTTGGCCATGACTTGTGATTTGTTTTAAAAATACGTGAAACTTACATCTCCTTGCAAGTAGCTGGTTATTTGACCTGTTTTGCAGAAATTTTTACAGATCTCTTATTTATGAAAAACCTGTTGGCTACGGTGCTTTTCGCAACGATAGGTCTTTATGCTGAAGGACAGAGCCCGCTCAAACCTTTTGGTGAAGTTTCTTTGGACGAAATGAAAATTAAGAGTTGCCCTTATGATTCAACAGCTCAAGCAGTAATATTATTTGACTACGGCTCAGCTGTTTTGGATGTTTCGCGCGGGTCGAGTATGAAGCGGCACGTCAGAATAAAAATTTTCAAAAAAGAAGCAGCCGATGAATGGGCGAAGGAACTCGTATTATTTGATAAGACTGATCAATTTTTTACAAAATTCAAGGGTTCCACCTATAACCTAGTGGATGGAAAAATTGTAAAAACTGAAATCTCAGACGATGCTGTATTCAAAACCAAGTTTGATCGGTATACTAGTCAGGTTCAATTTACTTTGCCGCAGGTCAACGAAGGTTCTATTATTGAGTATACGTACACAATCAGCTCGCATGAGTTATTTGGTTTGCCCGATTGGCAGTTTCAATATGAAATTCCCGTTTTGTGGAGCGAGTATAATACCCATATCCCCACCTATTTCTCTTTTAGGAAGGATTGGAGCGGATTTCTCAGACCGACTATAAACGAATCCAAGCACAATGGAGATATTCAGCGCATCGTAGTCACGAATGCTCCGGCCTTCAAGGAAGAGCCATACATGTCAAGTAAAGAAAACTACATTTCAAGACTAAGTTTACACCTGGAGAAGCTTTGGGCGCCTGGCCAAATGGAACGAAGCTTTATCAAACAATGGGGCTACGTAGCGGCACTGGTTTATGAAAGTGACCTGTGGCTCCAGATAAAGGCATCTTTTTTCCTGAAGAAAATTGCTGAGGAACAAACGGCAGGCATTGACGATCCGGAAAAGAAAGTGCAAGCGCTTTATGACTATGTGAAAAAGAATGTTGCATGGGATGAAACAACTGATGTTTACCCCGATCATCAATTCAAGGAAGTACTCGAAAAAAAGAAGGGTACTTCATCGGAGATCAACGGCTTACTGATTTCGCTGTTGATGAAACTCGATATTGATGCCAATCCGGTATTGTTGAGAACACGGGAACGTGGCTTCATCAAGCCATTCATTCCAATGGCATCACAGTTCAATGATGTCATTTGTCACATCCAAATCGGAGAGAAAACCATGCTCATTGATGCTACAAACAAGGGCCTGCCGATAACCGCTTTACCCGAACGATGCTTGAACGGTGCAGGGCTTGTCGTGAGAAAGGAAACTTATGACTGGGTAGAGCTTAAGACTATCAAGTCAAGGCAGGCCATCAATGGGGATTTCAACTTACAAGAAGACGGCTCCATATCAGGCAAAATAACCATCTTGCGCGATGGAAATTATGGCAACATGATGAGGCAAGCCTATACCAAAGCAAGCGAAGAAGATTATATCAAGAACTCGGTAGATGCATCGTGGGAGATTTCAAAAAGCAGCTTTGAAAATATTGATGACTCTAGAAATCCGGTTAAGGAAACTCACGAATTAAACGTTATA
>DASTYM010000529.1:0-3575 GCA_035764995.1 Cyclobacteriaceae bacterium
CCGCCAGTCGAGTTAACTCCAAAATCAAAATCTGAATTCTTACTCACTTCATCACCATCAACTTTATCTTTCGTTGACTGGAAACCCAGCACTCCGTACTGACCTACCGCAGTAAATCTTGGAGAAAGAGCAAACGCAACACCTGCTCCAACACGGGCACCAAAACCACTGGTTGTGGATTCAAGCGTAGGGTTATAATCTGTTGTCTTATGGGAGATCAGATCTATATATAAACCGGCAAACGTGCTGAAGTTATCGGTGATCTTAAAAAACTTTCTGCCGTAAATTGTTGGATCTAATTGAGTAGTCTTGGAAACATCATCCCCATCAACGGTGTTTTTACTTCCACCAATCCCTAATGCAATACCGAGCTGAATATCATCTCGTAAAAAAGTACCAGCCTCGGGACTGACCCACCAGTTGGTACCTACCGATTCAATCCCGCTGCCGGAGTCTTCGCTTTTTGAACTGCTAAAACCTACTAAACCGCCAATGTACCAACTGCCTTGTTGTGCAAGTGTTACAGACGAGATAGCAACCATCGAAATAAGAATAAGAGCTTTTTTCATAATCTTTTTTATTAATGTTCATGGAAAAATTAACTTATGTAAAAGTAACGATGCCTTACTCCTTAAGTTCGGTAAATGAAGTCAAACACTCTATAAATAGGGTTGAAGAGCTTGTTAAAAGAGTTCAATAGTTACATTATATTTGGTATTCATAAGTATTAAACGTGCGAAACCCCCGGACAATATACTTCTTCATTTTCGTTCTGATGATCGCAAGCCTGAGTGCGTTTGCCCAGGTGAAGAAAGATTCAGTTGAAAAAAAATCACCGACAAAAAAAGCTTTTAAACAAGGTCTCAAACTAATATCCACTTCACCGAAAGACCCTGTCAGAAATGATAAAAGTGAAAATCCCTATCAGCCTTACAGTGGAAAAATTATCCGCTCGATACGAACCGAGCACATTGGTTTCGAGAAGTCTATTTACGACAGCGCAAAAAAAGTTAAAAAAGTAGTGGCCGATGTGTCCAACTTTCTGCACGTCAACACGCGCACGAAAACAATTCTCAATCACTTGTTCATAAAAGAAAATGAGCCGCTCAACCCTCACAAGCTGGCAGACAATGAACGCTTTCTCCGTGATAAAGATTTTATTTTAGATTGCCGGATCATTCCTGATTCTGTTCCCGGCACTGATTCGGTGGACCTGGTTGTGCTCACCCGTGATGTATTCAGCATTGGTGGTACGGCCGGGGGAAGTCCACCCTCATCTATTGAGTTTAGTGTTTATGACGCGAACTTAAGCGGACGAGGCCAGCGAATAGAATATTTCTCGCTGCTGGAACAGGATCGGTATCCATTTTATGGCTTTGGATTGCTGTTCAGTCAGAGTAGCATCTTTGGAAGTCTTGCCAATCTCGACCTTCAGTATACACAAATAAATTCCGGACGAAGCGTGGGAAAGGAAAATGAATACGCGGTTGTTACCCGATTATCCCGACCATTGGTTTCGCCTTACTCACGAATTGCGGGTGGATTTGAATACAGCCGGAACTGGTCTGAGAATGTGTATCGCGAAGCAGACTCTACCTTTTTGAAATATGATTACAAGATTTTCGACACCTGGTTGGGATATAACTTTGGTGTTAAACGCGGATTCAATAATCGCAATCGTCAATTCCTTGCGATCCGTTATGCCGATGGAGTTTATGGCGATACTCCAGAACAACCGGAATACAAAGTTCAACCGCGGTATAATGATCAATCAGGTGTTATGGCGGAGTTTACTTTTTACCGGCAAAATTTTTACAGAACCCAATACGTTTTTGGATTCGGACGAACGGAAGATGTACCAACTGGTCTCAGTGCGTCAGTAACAGGCGGGCTCATACGACTGGGAGGAACCTACCGGTTGACCAAAGTTGACGATAAAATAATGCTTGACAGTGCGGGCGAAATAGAGCGGCCATACGGTGCACTAAAATTTGGGTATGCTGTGGCCAACCGAAAAGGTAACTTTTACAAGGCAACCGTTGGCGCCAGCACATTCGTTGACGAGGGCAATTTTGAGGATGTGATTCTTCATGTTAATGGCTCATATGTTACCAGGGTTATGCAGGTGGGTAAATCAAAACTGAGAAATTATCTTTCACTTACGTACTCACAAATCAATAATCCAAGAACACAGGAGTACATGAAAATTCCGAACTCTATCATTCCGGGTTTCAGCAGTGACAGTGTTTTTGCCGAGAAGCGTCTCTGGACACACCTGGAGTCTGCACTTTACTTGCCATTTACATTCGTTGGATTTCGGTTCGCGCCATTTGTTGCGCTTGACATTGTAGCACTTGACTGCACGATTTGCATTTCAGACCAGAACGTTTACACGGGCATTAGCGGTGGTATCAGAACCCGAAATGAAAACCTCATTTTTGGTACGATGGAGTTAAAAATTACATATATACCTCAAAATGAATTTGGTGAGAGTAAAATTAACTTCGGATTTAAGCAGAACCTTCGGGTGAAAAATTCAGGTTCCTTTGTACGGGCACCATCTTTGATTAAATACAATTAACAACCTTTTCGCATGAAACCAGTCAGATTGTTCACTGCCCTCCTGCTCATGATCGCGTGCTTTAATTCAATTTATGCGCAAAAGAAAAAGCGCATTCAACCTGGTAAGATGTATGCAGCGGGTGACACCTTATATGCTCCCCGGTTTGGTTTTACAACAATTGTACCGACTGGCTGGCAGGGGTCGTTGCCGCGTGAAAATGAAGTGTTCTTATTGACTTCAACCAATACCTCCGTCTATGGCGAAATCTATGTCTTCGGTCGCCCGGATGGTGACCTCTCAGTTATGGCTGGTGCCTGGACCAAAGGAGTTGACTTAAATGAAACAATCAGGATGAAGGCAGTTAAACCTGTTATAAAAGATGGAATACTTTCATCTGAAGTTGTTGGGGAGGGACAGTTTGTTAATAAAGGAATGAAAGGGTTTGCCATTTCGAAGTGTAGTCCGAATGGTCCCTGCGTTACAGTTTTTGCAGTTGCCCCGGTTCAATTTTATGAACCTGTAAAAAACGCTTCGACTCAACTCGTTTCGAGTGGTTCGTTTGAACCGCCTTCCAATGTTTCGCCTTATGCTGATTTCGATTGGAAAGAATTTTTATCAAATAAAACAGTGGCCACGTACACTTCCATTAAAGGAGGAACACGTGAAAGCGTCATCAACTTATGCGCTGATGGATCTTTTCAGGCTGATGTTAAAAAAAGTGGAATCCTGAAAAATCATAACCCCGACTACCGCGGCAAGCTTACCGGAAAATGGGCTGTTGTGGGCACCGGTGAAGAAGCAAGAATTCAACTCACGTTCGACAAAAAGAATCTATCCCCTCTCGAAGCACAGCTCAAAATAAAGGATGAGAAAGTTTACAGTGACGGGGAGCGATATTTTGTAGGGGAATCGGATAAGTGTGGGAAGAAGTAAAGTTACTCTCCGCAGATCAAACTCACCCCATCAAAATTTCTGCGAACCTTCACAAATCGTACTGCCCCTCTCTTCCTGG
>DASTYM010000530.1:0-2077 GCA_035764995.1 Cyclobacteriaceae bacterium
TGATGTAGTGAAGAAGAATTTAAAGGTGCTGTTTAAGAAAAACTTCGAACCTTAGAAAACTTCCTGCGCGGTGAAATGGAAGTTGATGTAATTCAACTCCTATCTTCGGTTAATATTTTGAATTATATTGATATGAGTATTTTACTTTTAATGGCTGACCCTCAATGACCTACCAATCCCATTCAGAACTCATCGGTTTCATCTGGAACATTGCTAATAAACTTCGTGGCCCTTACCGGCCACCACAATACCGCAAGGTAATGCTGCCCATGATTGTACTGCGCAGGATGGATTGTGTGCTGGAATCTACAAAGGAGCAGGTCTTAGAAAAATACGATGATCTGAAGAAGGATAAAAAACTTAAGGATGACGCCATACATAAGATACTGGCGAAGAAGGCTGCAGGCAAAAGACAGCAACCGCTTTACAACATTAGCAAATACACGTTTCGAAAGTTGCTTGATGATAGCCCAAATATTGCAGGAAATCTGGTACGGTATATAAAAGGATTTTCACCCAATGCCCGCGAAATTTTCAACAAGTTTAATTTTGATGATGAAATTATAAGATTAGAAGAAGCCAACCGTCTTTTCTCCATTGTGCAGGAGTTTGCGAAGATAGACCTGCATCCTGATCGAATCACCAATCTTCAAATGGGCTATATCTTTGAAGAATTGGTGCGCAAATTCAATGAGCAAGCTAACGAAGAAGCCGGAGACCACTTCACTCCACGCGAAGTAATTCGCCTGATGGCAAATTTGATCTATACCGGTGAAGAAGACGTGTACAAGCGCGGCATCATTCGCACCATCTACGATCCGACTTGCGGTACGGGCGGGATGCTTTCCGTATCCGAAGAATTTATTCGAAAGGAAAACCCTGAGGCCAACCTTGTTTTGTTTGGTCAGGAGTACAACGATGAATCGTTTGCTATTTGCTGCTCTGATTTATTAATCAAAGACGAACCTGTTGATAATATTATTCATGGGGATACCTTAGGTGATGGTAAAACGAACGATGGCCACCCCAATAAGAAATTTCATTACATGCTGGCAAATCCTCCATTTGGAGTAGAGTGGAAGCCTCAACAAAATGTAGTTGAAAAAGAATACGATACACTTGGTTTCTCCGGGCGTTTTGGTCCAGGCCTGCCGCGTATCAATGACGGCTCGCTGCTTTTTCTCATGCACATGATCTCAAAGATGCATGAAGCACCAGAGAAGGGTGGTGAAGGATCAAAAATTGCTATCGTATTCAATGGCTCTCCTTTATTTACTGGCGATGCGGGTTCTGGTGAAAGCAACATCCGCAGGTGGATCATTGAAAATGATTTGCTGGATGCTGTGGTTGCCCTTCCCAATCAAATGTTTTATAACACAGGTATTTTCACTTACATCTGGCTGGTAACCAACAGAAAGCCCAAAGCACGAAAGGGAAAAATACAGCTCATTGATGGTACGCGGCATTACAAGAAAATGGATAAGAGCCTTGGCAACAAGCGCAATGAGCTGGCCGATGAACACATAGAGGAACTCACCAAACTGTACGGCAACTATAAGCACGATGCCACCAGCAAAGTGAAAGTGGATGGGAGGGAAGAAAAACGCATTTGCTCTAAAATATTTGACAATCGAGAGTTTGGCTTTATAAAGATGACCGTGGAGCGGCCTTTGCGATTAAACTTTATTGTGAGTGAAGAACGGATAGAGCGAATAAAATTGGAGCCAGCGTTTGATGCTTTAGCCTCTACACAAAAACGTAAAGACAAGAAAGCGATCAAAAAAGAAATTGAAGAAGGCGAAAAATTGCAGCAGGAAATCATGGAAATGTTGAACAAGATGAAAAGCAAGAAGGTGTATAAGGACCGTGCCTTGTTTTTAGAATACCTGGATGAAGTATTTGACTCAACGGGATTGGATCCGGATGCACCAGTTAGAAAAGCCATCATCAATGCACTATCTGAAAAAGACCCTGAGGCGGAGATATGTCGCGACAGCAAAGGCAACCCTGAACCCGATGCCGACTTGCGCGATACAGAACTGGTTCCTCTGCCAGAAAAAATTAAACTTCCGCTGCC
>DASTYM010000531.1:0-11103 GCA_035764995.1 Cyclobacteriaceae bacterium
GTTAGGTATTCATGCCATTTAGCATCGCCAATCTTCGAGCCTGGAAACAGGAATTGCTCGCGAAGCCCATACGCGCGGCATTGCTCTTTGGCTTCAACTCCGAAGGCTGGTGTCGCGAAATCTCCGACACATACTGCACGAAAAGGAATACCAGATTCCTTCAATAACTTGGCAGCTTCCAGGAGAACCAAGATACCGCGCTCTTTGTACATGGCGCCAACAAACAATATTTTCAGTGTAGCGGATGGATGTCTTTCAAGAGGAAGATATTTTGCCGCAGCATCTTCCAGACCATTTTTAATGATAAATGTTTTTCTCGCATGAAAATATTTTCCATCGGCAGGGTTTAGGATGGACTGTTGAATGGCTCCATGGGGATGGTTGTAAATTTTTTTACCCAGGAAACGAATAACGGGAGTACTTCGCTCCAATAATTGCGACACCCCCGCAGCCCGATAGTGAAATATTGTTTTTTTAAAAAAAGGTCGGATACAAAAGAGTATCATCAGATCTCTCATGAGCGGTACACGATGCGGGCCAGAAGGAGGATAATACAGAATACTAACATTATGCTTAAACCGC
The DNA here is from genome assembly GCA_035764995.1 of Cyclobacteriaceae bacterium. Classification (GTDB taxonomy): domain Bacteria; phylum Bacteroidota; class Bacteroidia; order Cytophagales; family Cyclobacteriaceae; genus UBA2336. The sequence goes on from DASTYM010000531.1 coordinate 583, forward strand.
ATCTGAATTGTTTTCAGAACAACGTAGAGCAAGTGTGTTAACTTCTTAAATTTAAACTTACCGATTGCTTGTAAGTTGTCAGAGAAAGCCATCCGGACGTGAAAAATTGATACATTCTCAAATTTTCCCTTGACCAATCGATCAATCATCATCGCTTGACCCAAAAACGGGGGTGGAGTCTGTCCGACCACTAAAACTTTTACTTTATTTCTCACTCCGAAAGAGATTTAACAAATAAGAATTGAATATCATGTAGGTTACTCGACTGATTGATTATTATCTGATTGCTGTGATGTTTCAACAACTGGTTCCGCTTTAAAAATCAGGTAATACAAAGTCTTCGCATAGATCAGGATGGGCAAAATGAATTGCCCCCATTCCCAGTAATTATCTTGTACACCTAACAGAAAAATGTAGAAAATTATTATAAGAACACCAATGATCAGGTAGAAATTTACCTGGTTTACATTTGAAATCATTTTTAAAATATGTCGCGTTAAAAAAAGACCTAATATCACAAAACCCAACAGGCCCCATTCGCCATATACACTTAGCCAACTATAAAAAGGAAAATATGTAGAGCCCGCTTGAAAAGTATCAGATTTATATCCTCTCCAAAGCGGGAGAATATACCGATCCAAATCGGGGCTTACAGAATGGAGAAAGTCAGGTATACCAGATGTTATGTATTCACCCGATAGAATGAGCGATGCGCGACTTGTATACTGGCCAGGACCCAGCCCAATGAATGGTTGATACACTTTATCTTCACTCAATTCCCGAACGGTTGCGAGCGTTGCAATGGATTTAGTTGATCGCATCTTTTCCGGATCAAATGTTTTTTCATAATAGCTTTGGATCAGCGTTAAATTCGAAGGAAGGATCAATAGCAAGAAAATGGTGACAACAATGAATATTCCCATAATTGACCTGATTGCATTCAATTGTTTCTTAAAGAATGACAACTTGTTTTTGGGCATCAGAAAAACAAGAATTCCGGAGGTGATAAAAATTGCCGCCATCATTAAAAAGATGCTATGCATAACGGACGCAAGAATCCAGGTAAACATGATCATCAGAAACGACCAGGTTGTTACTTTTCTGTTTTCAAATAACCGGCTGGCAATGGCAAGCACCCCAAGGGCGGAAAGGCCAATGGCGAAGTAAACATTGCTTGCCAGTCCATCACCAATTCCAAAACTAAGGTTAACTGTCCCCATGGCTGAGTCTCCTGTTCCGCCATCAAAATTTCTTGAGATAAATATAACCCGATACAATACCTGTAGGAAACCTAAAATTGCTTCGAAGAACAGTATTTTAATTGTTATCGAAGCCATCCTCTGAATCATTTTCCGATCTACGATTTCCTGGTACGATAATATCAGAAAGATGAAGGGAGCATGTGTTAACAGGTAAAACAAAAAATTTAAGACTAGGAAGTCTCGATTAACGAAAAAATAAAAAGCACCCAAGAAAGAATATAAAATCCCAAAGACGAACAACTTGGTGAGGTTGTAATGGGGCCTGACCTTTACGGAGAAGATCATCAGCAGAATAACAATAAGGGGGCTTATAAGAGAAAGTGTTTTGAAGGGGGAAAAGCACAGGAGTACACTGATGACATAAACAATCAAAAACTTATTCTGGGCCAATTGTAAATTTCTAACGGGCATTAACTACTACTCAGTGATAAACCAGTTTGATATAAAAAACTTAACCAGCATCGATAAATTTACGAGCCCACAGTTCAAGCACCACAAGCGTCCAAACACGTTGATAAGATTGAAACGAATTAGGTGTCTCCGTTTGCAAGTTGAAGAAGTTGTTTTTTTGAACGGTCACCGGGTTGTAGTCCAGCCAACCTCTCTTTCGAATACTTTCTTCGGAAAGACAATCTTCAACGATGTCTCTCAATTTACCTTTCTTTAACCAAATTGTAAGCGGAAAGGTAAATCCCATTTTTTTCCGATGGACTACTTCGTGAGGTAAGATATCACTAAAGGCGTCTTTCAATATTACTTTGGTCTTTACATTTTGAATTTTAAACTGATCCGGTAATGTGTTGGTGAATTCAACCAGATGATGATCAACGAATGGAGCTCTGATTTCGAGTGAATGTGCCATGCCCATCACATCTGAATCTCTTAGCAAGGTGTTGGTCATGTAATTGTTAATTTCAGCGTTGGTGACGCGCTGAATATCAGTTAGACTATTTTCAAAATATTGATCGACCAAACTGCGATGAGGTTGACCGTTATGGTCGTTGTGATTGAGCAGAAGCTGGTCTACATTCATATTGTAGTAGATTTGTTTGATCAAATTGTAGCGATCTACTGTTCTTGGAAAAGCTCCTGCGATTGAAAATGCGCCTCTTACTTTCCAAGAGGCACTTACGGTAAGAGGTATTTTGTAAAAAAGGTCTGTAACGATTCTGTTAAATCGATTAAGACTCGTGGACCCTCTTAACCTTCCGATTAGATTCACAAACTTAAAGGTGCTGTAGCCAGCAAACAATTCATCAGCACCCACTCCGGACAAGGCAACTGTAACACCTTTTCTTGCTGACATGGAAACAAAATAGGTATTGATGGCATCGGACGATGGTTGATCCATGTGCCAAACTATTTTATCTATTTCATTGAGCACCTCTGAGGGGCCAATCTTTATGCTGTTATGTTCGGTTTCAAATTTCTTTGCAACCAATTCAGCATACGATGATTCATCGAAAGATGAGTTAGCGTCATTGTAGGTGATCGAAAATGTTTTAATTCGACTGGTCGAGAACTTTTTCATTAATCCCACAATTATTGTGGAGTCAATACCTCCACTCAAGAATGCACCGAGTGGTACATCGCTAATCAATCTTTTCTTAACAGCGTTTTCGACAAGGTATCGCACTCTGTCTTTCGCATCATCGTATGTAAGTGATGTGTCGCTTCTGAATTCTGTTCCCCAGTATTGTTTGATGGACACCTGGTTATTAATGACCTTCAGGTAGTGACCAGCAGGCAAAGCAGAAACATTCTTAAAGATCGTATTTGGCTGTGGGATCGCCCCATACGTAAGGTAATCATTGATCGCCTGGAAATTTACCGACTTGTCGAAACCTGGAATTCCGATAATTTGCTTTAGTTCTGAAAAAAGAAATATCGTTTGACCTTGCTGAAAAATAAGCATCGGCTTTTTTCCCATCCGGTCTCTCGCTGCAAAAAAGGAGTGTTGGGTTTTGTCATAAATGATCAACGAAAACATTCCTTCAATCATTTTTACCATCTCACCGCCATACTCGATATAGGCATAAAGAATCACTTCGGTATCAGAATTGGACTTGAATGAATATCCTTTTGCGATTAATTTTTGTTTAATGTCAAGAAAGTTGTAGATCTCTCCGTTAAAGATTATCCAATACCGACCTGATGCATCTTGCATAGGCTGATGACCATTTTGTGAAAGGTCGATAATTGCCAATCGTCTGAATCCGAGAAACGCTCGTCCAAAGTGTTCAAGGCCTTCATCATCCGGACCGCGATGTCGAATGGCATCACAGGAATTCCGAAGGTGTGGTGTTAAATGTTCAATGCTGTCATTAGAAATCACACCGATAATCCCACACATATTTTTAAACAATTAAGGGTGTTACCCGTTTTTCAATTCAATTTACTTATTACTTAACGAAGAAAATTTTGGCATCGTACTGATTGTAAAATTTGTTTTATTTAACGGACTTTCAGATCCGTTAAACAAACGTCTGGAAAAATGGACTTTGTTGTTATTCCTTTACATACCGGATTAATATGGATGTTCCGAAAAAACGCAACCATGATTCTTCCATTCTCCGCATCACTTTAAATAATGGTCGTAACATTGGAGAAAACACGTTTCCACCATGCTCGAATGTTGGCCAGATATAATCAACCTTCACTTTTTTGAAACCGAGCGGAACAAAGAGTTTGTCGAGGCTATTAACCGTGAAAACGCGGGCCAGGCTGAATTTGTCGTGCAGGAAAGGAATATAGGGTAACAAAGGAATCCTTGTATGAATTTCTTTATTTCCTATACGCATCCCATGGTTTTCAAATGGAAAAAAACGATTCGGACAAGTGATGATCAGTTCGGCACCGGGTTTCAATACCCGATAAAATTCCTTGGCTGCTTTATTCAGGTCAGGAATATGTTCTACAGTTTCAATTGTCACAATCGTATCAAACGAGTTGTCAGGGAATTCCATTGCCTCGGCTGACATATTCAGGACTTTAAATTTCTCTTTTCCCTTTACCTTATTTTGAAAAACATCCAAAAAAGATTGCTGCACATCCATGCCCGTAACTTCCATGTAATTTTCGGATAAGGGTATGGTAAAGCTTCCATCTCCGCATCCAACATCAAGAAAAGTTGTTCCCTTTAAAGCGCTTATTTTCCTTATTTTATTCTGAAATACCTGTATTGTCTTAACCATGGAGGCACCGCGTGGATCACCGATGTAAGGAGTAGTAATCATTTATATAATATGCTGAGTTTATGAAGCGGCAAATATAAACAAATCTTATGAATGGCTTCAGGTTTAAAATACTAAACCTGCAACATTCGTCACCGAATTAGCGATTAAGTAGCTCAATCATTCACTCATTTTCCGCAAGACAAACCGGAATAAATCAACTAGATGTGTTTTGTTTAACGCAATGAAAAGGAGAAATCCGCAGGCATAGAAAACGTAGCTATAGGGTAGAAAGATAGCCGTAAAAACTACAGCGGTAGGGACCATCAAGGAGAAAGGCATGAAATCAGAAAATTTAAGATGGTCAGCTTTCAGAATAGACTTAAAACTCAGGCGGATCATGAAAAAATTAAACACCAGGCTGGCGGCAAAAGTTGAAATGGCAACCCAATGAAAGTCAAAACCATTAACGGCCAATAGCCAACCTATCAACGTAGACAGCCCCGAAGCAAGAATACTAATGAGCGCGATTGAATTTTGTTTTCTTCTGCTAATGGCTAATGTAACATGTGCATAGCTGATGACAAAGATGCCTTGCGTCAGCAGCAAGACCGTAAGCGCTTTTTCAACGGGGCTGTATTCGGGAAGAAATAGAAAGAGCACCGGACTTAGGAGAATGGTGAGAAAGACTACAAGGAAACCGGCTGTTGAATATAAATTTGATACTTTGTTCATCACGTTCATTACGGTTTGAGAGTCGGTTCCATCTTTAACTTTGGAGATTACTTGCGGAAAGAAAATCCATCCCATGGCATCCATTCCCAGAAGAATGACAGTTGTTATTGAATGCGATAATGAGTAATAAGCCATTATTTCCAGTGGGTAATAGATACCAATAATGGTTCTACTACTGAGTGTCATGAAATGAAAACTGAAATTGTATGTCAAGAGCGATAGCCCCGACATGGTCATATGTTTTAGTCTTTTCCAGGAAATGAAGTGGGTAAATTGAAATTGCTTTTTTCTGAAAAAAATTAGGTTCACTAAAAAGAGCGACCCAGCCCAAACTGCGAGGTAGGCTAAAATAAGTTCTTCACCAGAGAAAAAAAGAACGACCAAAATAGTAAGCGAGGCGACCATCAGTTCTGTAAGACTGATGACAAGCAACTGTTGTGTCACCCTGAAAACATTATTAAACAATTGTTGAAAGTGCTGAAACGTGATGATCGCCAATATCAGGACAGCATAGGCAAAGGTGAAGTCAGATGGAGGGAAAAAGAAGTTTTCATCAATGATCCAGGCAGCGAAACTTAAAAGTGCCAACAGCACAATGATGCCTGCAACAATAAAAAATGAAGTCGAAATAATTTGATTCTTCTCCCTTTCGCTTGACTGAAGATTAAGCGCAAGTTCTGCATTTAAGGAATATTGAATTCCCAATGAAGTAAAGCTCAGGTATTGGTGGTACAACATGATTATCCCCAACAACCCGAACAAGTGAGGGCCTAGAATTTTTGCGTACAAGAATCCACGTGCAAATTGCAACGTGTATGTGACATACCTAAGACTTGCAAATACTGCGAATTGATTTTTTAGTAACTTATTAAATTGATCAATGTACTTCACAATAAGTTCAGGCTGTTGGATGCAAATTTTTCTCAATAATTTCCACTGCCAATAAAGCAGATCTGCCATCGTTCAGGGAATTTAATGTGGCCACATACGGCTTTGCCTTGTCCCTGACAAAGATTCGTTCGTCTTTATATTGAGCAATGAATTTGATGACTTCTTGAAAATCGATTGTGTGAAAAACCAGGCCGTTTCTCGCGTATCCATACGAATCATTGGATTTTCCGGTATTATCATAATACACAGGCAAAACGTTCAATAGCGTTGCCTCCAAATGAATACTAGAGTCGCCCGAAATCAAAAAGTCGATTTGCGATAAGAATTCAAATGCCGACTGTTTGCGTGGGTCTGAAATTAAGAACTTGTCATTCAACTCTAGACTACCCAAAAGGAATGAAAGTTTTTCCCTTTGCATGTAGGTGTAAAACCATGGATGAGGACGTAACACAATTCGAAAATCCGGAAATTTGGTTTTCAAAAGGTTCAAGTCTTCAATAAGCTTTTTTGGATCCTCCAGACTGATCGCATAGCCGATTGTGTTTATTTTGATTGACTTGTTAATGTTTCCAAAGTATGGATCAAATTTGATCATACCAATTAGGTGTATTTTTGAAGAATCTGAACCTGCTAAAAGATACTTCTGTTTTGCATCTTCACCTTCCAATAACGCAAACGTCATATCCAGTTTAGGAAAGTTTTCAGTTACAGACGCGTGCTGAACATAGAATGAAGGGATGTTGTAAACGTTGCACCAATATACCAGGATTCGTGTGTCAATACCATGGTCGTGAGCTATAACCAGTCCGGTTGGACGTGACCTCTTGAGCAGATAGCGGAAGTAATAAAAATAGCCGAAAGTCATCAGAAGGTCATTTCTTGAATAACTGACTTTTTCTTTTTTATCAGTGCTAAGTTTAAAATAGAATAGGAGATACCATGGAAGCAAAAAAAATGAGATCAACGTAGGAGCAAACTTTGGAAATGAAGTGCCGAGTGCTTCTGGTCTGCCGGGGTTATTGATGATTATTTTGTCCCCTTGAAATTTTTCAAAAATTCCTACAAGGGGAGCGGCGTCATTAGCGCTGGTAGAATAAAAAAGAAGCTTATTTTTTACTGAGAAGAAGAACCTAAAATTCCAAAGATCAAAAATGAAATCTCTTCCAAGTTTTGCAAAAAAGAAGATCAGGTTATTCAGTAACGATCTTTTAGGATAGATGCTGTTATCAATCTTTGGGCTAAAGTATATGTAATTAAAATCCTCAATTAATTTGTTATTCAACAGCATGAACTACTTCTTTTTTTGATTAGTGATGAAATAATTCCAACGATGAGACTACCTTCCAAAGTCGCTCTTTGATCTATTTCTTTTAATATCTCGCTCTTCCTTGATGAATCCGATCGTGCAAAAAGCAGAATAAAACAGATTAAAAGGTATAAATTGAAAGTACCCCTCTTTGATAATATTGATGGTTCGTCTAATTGGAATATTGTACAGCAAATGCCTGATAATATTTTTTCTGCGTTCCGGATGCTTGTGAATAAACCGTGCATAACCTCTTCCGTAACTAATCCATTTTTTCTTGCATTCGGCAAAGTTGTCTGGATGTATCCTGTAAGAAATGCCTGTTCCAATGCCTTGACTCAGGTTTGATTTTTCAAACCGATAGGAGATATCTGTGTCTTCACTTCCGTAAGTGAAGTACGGATCGAATCCGATTTTTACAATACTATCTTTTTCGAACAGTGCAGGCCTTCCTACGATGTTTGTTTTACCGGGCGTATTGATGTTAACGCTACAAAATAGCCCCCAGGCTTTTTGCCAATATGTTTTATTTTCAAAGGATTGAACACAAGACTGGATTGCTTTAAAATTTCCTTGTTGAAGTTGGCCCAAAAGTTTCGCAAAGCAATTCGATTCCAGTCTATCATCGGCATCGACAATCGCGATATACGGCAATGTTGTTGATTCAATGCCTACTTGTCTTTGTTTCGCTAATCCAATTCTCCCCGCAGGAATGATTTTAACACCAAAAGCGGTAGCGATTTTAACCGTGTTATCGGTTGAACCACCATCTATGATTATGATTTCTTCGGGGTTGTTTTCTTTGACTTTGGAAAGACAGTCATGAATGTTTTTTTCTTCATTCAGTGTGCATATCTGAACTGAAATTGGAAGTTTTTCGATCATAACCAATACGCATTCTTTAATATGCCCTCCACGGTATTCTCATCAACGTCACCCCTAATTTGTTTGTATAGATCGTCAGCAATCATACCGCCCCCCACTTTTTCTTTCTCCTTAAAAATCCGGTAATAAAATTCTTGAATTGGAATGGTAACTTCCTTATTTGTGTCGCCCATGGGCTTCACCGCATGAAAAGCATTGTACGTTGGAAAGCCTGAAAAGTAGGCAAGGTTGTTATAATTTTTTACTGGTATCACTTTTCCTTTGACGTCTTTGTTGGTGAAAATCTCCTTGGGCTGTACGTGTATTTCCAATAGATCACATTCCATAGAGGTGAAGCCGTTCGATCCGTAGAATGAATAATAAAAGGTGGGTTGGAAATTGAAAAGCCCATGATTAGAACTGCCTTGTGACGGATTCATGTGAAGGATATGCCCACCAGGCTTCAATAATTTAACCATGGTTGTCATAAACTCTTTTACATTAAAACAATGTTCTAGCGTGCCACCATCGATGATCCAATCGAACTTTCCATGTAATTCTTCAGGTAACGGTGAATTAAGATCATGAGCTATTGTAGCTCCGTCCATTGTTGAATACTCGAGCGAATCTACTTTACTGAATCCAAGTAAGCGTAAGTATTCTTCATCGGTAATAGATTTGTCGATTGATGAATGGGGCAGATTGGCGATATCGTAAATCTCTTTTTGCGTTACTCCAATATCTTGTTTGCCGAGCGTGACGACATTTCCTGAGTACTTATACTTATTCTTTTTAGCAAAGAAGTATTTTGTCATTATTTTATTAAAACCCATATCTATACTGTAGTTCTGAAATCGTTCAAGGTTTAACTATCGATAACTGTGTTGTCGTGAATTACTGTCTGCCTTCCGAAAGGAGTGAGATCAGCTGTGAATTCCAATATCTTCCATCTTCAAAACAATTGTCTCTTAGAGTTCCATCTACTTTGAACTTGAATTTCTCTGTAAAGAATTTGATTTTCATATGATCAAATTCGTAGAGCTCCATCCAAATTTTATGAAGATTCAGATTTTTGAATCCATAGTTGATCAATAAACTGGCAGCTTCTTCAGCATAGCCATCATTATCAATGTACTTTTCTTCCGCACCGATATAAAACGAAAAGTCAGCACTTCTGATAATCCAATTCGTGTACAAAAGGCCGCACGCGCCCATGGGCTTTTTATCGGATAGTCTTTCAATCATGAACATGAAATCATTTGGGCTGTTATTAACACGGGCGAACCAGTTTTCCTGATTGACCATGTTCAGTTCACGATACTCCCTGAAATTCCTGCGAAATGAAGCAATGTTTCTCCAATCTCTGAGTAAAACGAGATCTTCTTTTTCAAGCGCCCGCAGGCCGACTAATTTTCCTTTTATCATGACGCAGTGTGGTTGAGTGTAATATGTTCACCTTTTTTTAGTGAAGATTTCAGCGTTAATCCAATCAGGTTTTCAATCTCGTACGGTGGAATACCGCCAGTTGGAATTGGCCTGAGCGGTTCAAGATCGCTTGAAGTGATTTTTTGCCCGGCAGAAAGGTCACGCGTTGCACGAAGACTTCTTCGTTGAACAATCGATGCATCTTTCTCATTTCCTTCAATTCTCTTTATTCCATCACCGAGCGCATTATAAACTTCATTGGCACGGTCCACCATTTCACGCCAGGTTGTTGGGTTCATTGCAAATTTATGATCAGGGCCTTCACGTCCATTATCGTCTGTAAAGTGTTTCTCAAAAACCCGCGCGCCTAATGCAACTGCGCCTAATACGGTCGCGTGGCCAGGAGTATGATCGGATAATCCAAGAATTGTATTTGGGTAAAGCTCAGCATACAATTTTAGAACGTTCAGGTTGATGTATTTGAAGTTTTCAAGACTGGCCGTATAGTTGGTATTGCATTGCATTAATACAATGTCATTCGTATGCTTTGATAATGTCGTCATGGCCCGCTTTACATCTTCTAAGGTCGATGCACCGGTAGCAATCAATACAGGCTTTCCTTTTTTAGCGATATATTCAATGATTTCAAGCCAGGTAATATCTCCAGATCCAATTTTATAAACGCCTACGTAAGGATTAACCATGTCGATGGAATGGAAATCATAGGGGCTGGTGAAATAATCAATGCCGACTTCATCACATTTCTTTTTGAGGATTGCGGTCCAATCATATGAGACGCTAGCATCCTCATAAACCTCATACACCGATTTCTTCCATGACTTTTGATGACTTAGTTGGCCTCCCA
>DASTYM010000532.1:0-6008 GCA_035764995.1 Cyclobacteriaceae bacterium
TGATTACTGAATAGATAACATCATAATCCTCTTTTTGGTGACCGCGTTTTCCAAATCCTCCCCTTCCGCGAAGTACAGTTACGCCTCTACCCATATTCTCTGTGATGGCCTTCTTCACTTCTTCACTCCGTTCTGAAACAATCATCACACTGGTATACTCTTCAATACCATGAACAACGAAATCAACAGTTTTGGATGCAACCAGGTAAGTCAGGATCGCATATAATGCAGTTTCAATATTGATTAAATAGGCTGCCACTGAAAAAATCATGATGTTCAAAATCAAAATAATATCACCAACGGTAAGTGCAGTTTTCCGGCTCGTATAAATGGCTAACACTTCAGTTCCATCAATCACACAGCCTCCTCTGATGGAGAGCCCGATTCCTAATCCCAGGAAAAACCCGCCAAAAAAAGAAATTAAAAGTTTATCGCTGGTGATGATCGGGAAAGGAAAAAAAGCCAGGCAAAGTGCCAACAACGTTATCGCGATTAATGTTTTGATGGCAAATGATTTTGATACCTGTGTATAACCAATGTAAATGAAAGGAATATTGATGATGACGATCAAATAAGAAAGATCAAAGCCTGTAAGCACATTGGTGAGCAGCGATATCCCCACGACACCACCATCCAAAAATTGATTCGGTAATAAAAAACTTTTTAAACCGAATGCTGCTGACATGACACCGAGCGGGATGAACATGGTATCCTTCACAATTCGTTCAATGACGATCCTGCGAATACGTTGTGCATTTAATTGAAGAAATCGTTGGTGGGTACTCATGATGGTAAGATACAAAAAAGCCCTGACGGTACCGTCAGGGCTTTAAGCAGAATGAGTCTATTTCTTACTTCGTGTGTCCATACTTCTTCGAGTAACGCTCATACAAATCCTGTTGCTTGTTATTGAGAATGCATCGCTTACCTACAATGAAAGCTTCACTTACTTTGTTGGTGCGAAAATCGAGCGGATCGCCATCTGAAATAAAGAGTGTGGCATCTTTTCCTACTTCAAGTGTGCCGGTAACTTTATCGATACCTAAAATCCTCGCAGGATAAAGTGTCAGACCTTTCAGTGCTTCTTCCTTGTCCATTCCGTAGGCAATTGCTGTACCGGCATAGAACGGAAGATTACGACCACGACCCAGCATACCCGAGTGTGAAAATGATACCGCTACTCCAGCTTTTGAAAGCAAGCCAGGGAGTGCGTATGGTAAATCAATATCATCATCCGTACGATTTGGTAAATCGTGAACTAGCGGAATGATTACCGGGATTGAATTGTCTTTGAGGAATGCGGCCACTTTTAAGGCTTCATCGGCTGCTACGACTGCGATTCGTTTCACACCATGACCCTGAGCAAACTTAACTGCTTCCACAATTTCCTTACCTGTCGATGCGTGAATGATAAGTGACTGCGATCCCGAAAATAATCCCTGCATAGCCTCTAATTTGAGATTGACAGGTTTTGAGCTGAGCTTGCTAAAGTTAATCGCTTCGTCAAAAAGATTGGTGATATCCGCCACGTTCTTTGAATAATCAGGATTAACCTCATTTACCTGCGTGAAGGTTTCAAAGTCAAAACGTCTTCTGTTCAGGCTTGGCCAGTTAATGTGGATTGCTACATCTTTCGTGTGAGTAGCATCTTCCCAATTCCAACCATCCATTTGCATGACTGTTGATGTACCTGCAATAATGCCACCTTCAGGCGTAACTTCAGCCAGCAAAATTCCATTGAAGCGATAGGTCGGAATAATTTCACTATCAGTATTGTATGAAATCTGGGAGCGAACGTTCGGGTTAAGTTCACCTGCTTCATCAGAGTCGATTGTTGCACGTACAGAAGATATTTCTTCCAATCCGATCTGAGAGTTTGTCATAATAAATCCGGGATAAACATGCTTCCCGGTTGCATTGATCACATCAGCTGATGGATTCGCAGGTACAGAAGCAGCAGCACCTACGTAGGTGAGCTTACCGTTTGCAAATGCAACGGCTCCATTATCGATTGTCTGGCCATTTCCCGTGTGGATGGTAACACCTGTAATCACTACAGCCTTTTGCTGGGCGGGGGCCGGTGTTGGCACTTGCGCATAAGCCGTTACTGATAACACTAACGCGCTGAAAAGATATTTTAAGTTTTTCATGTTCATTTTCATTTAAGGTTAGTGTTGCTCAGCAATTTGTTCAGCATCTAAATCAACAAAATCTTCGCAGTGGAAATCCGTTTGCGCTCTGCCGGCAGGACGTTGGGTTGACGCACCTTCTTTTTTAGCATTCAACATTTTTGCCGTAAGGCGAGCACGTTCCTCACGAACTTCCTTACGCAATTGCTGATCCTTTTCCAGATCAAAATAAATTCCTCCTTCAATGATGGTTTTGTCAGCTTTTGAGTAAACAGAAAGCGGGTGGCCTGTCCACAACGTTACATCGGCCGACTTACCAACTTTAAGACTTCCCATTTGATTATCGAGGTGAAGCAATTTTGCAGGATTCAATGTCACCATTTTTAATGCATCTTCTTCGGATACATCGCCATAGCGTGTGGTCTTTGCTGCTTCCTGATTTAATCTGCGGCCCATATCTGCATCATCCGAGTTGATGGCTGTAACAACGCCTTCCTTATTCATAATGGCTGCGTTGTAAGGAATTGCATAGTGCACCTCCCACTTGTAGTTCCACCAGTCAGAGAACGTAGAAGCCCCAACTCCGTGTGCTTTCATTTTATCGGCTACTTTATAACCTTCCAGAATGTGTGTGAATGTGTTGATTCTGAAACCAAAACGATTCGCAACATTCATCATCATATTGATTTCAGATTGTACATACGAGTGGCATGAGATAAAACGCTTGCCGCGAACGATTTCAAGAATGGTTTCGTCAACAAGATCACGTCTTGGTGCAATGGCTTTTGCTTTTGATGCAGCTGGAAGTGCATTGTACTCTTTCCACTTCTTCTCGTATTCAATGGCATTGGTAAATGCATCTACGTAAACCTGCTCAACACCCATACGGGTCTGGGGGAAGCGAATACTGGCTGTGTTTCCCGAGCGCTTCACATTTTCTCCCAGTGCAAACTTGATGAATGGATCAGCGCCCTTAATTTTCAATTCTTCAGGTGAACTTCCCCACTTTAATTTCACAAGTGCTGATTGTCCGCCAATCGGGTTTGCCGATCCGTGCAGAATCTGTACAGCCACAACGCCTCCTGATAAGGTTCTGTAAAGGCTGATTGCTTCTGAATCAACCACATCGCCAATGCGCACCATCGATGAGTTGGCAGCAGCATCGTTAATGGCCGCTGCACCAATGTGTGAGTGCTCATCAATAATACCAGGCGTTAAGTGTTTACCGGTCCCATCAATAGTTCTTCCGGTAGTTGATAAATTTTTTCCGATCGCACTGATCTTTCCATCTTTCAACAACACATCGGTGTTTTGAAGGATACCTTCCTTTTCGTTTGTCCAGACTGTAGCATTCTTAATCAGAATCTCCTCAGACTTCACTTTTTCTTTCAAACCAAATGCTGTAAACGGATAGACTACGCTACCAACATCAGGCTTGGTTGTTTTCTTTTCATCTTTTTTCTCGTCTTTCTTGTCGAGTGGGCCGGCCAAATCTGCTTTCCAGTCAACCCATGTTCCGTTCACCAGCTGACCTTTCCCGATCCAGCTGTTTCCTTGTCTCCAACCAGATAATCTTACCGTCTCATCGCCTTTCTTTACAGGATTGAAGCTTAGGGTGATCAGGTTCTTATCAAACTTGGATTTACCGTCAACACTTAAGCTGTCGGTAACTTTGATTTTGAACTTCTGACTTCCGGGTTTACCACTAACTTCCATAGAATAAGTTTTTCCATTGACAGAAAGGTTATACTTACCAGCGTAGTCAGGCGAATCCAAATCTTTCAGGTTATAACGCTTTCCTTGCACCCAGTTCTCATGGATGATGGCTTCATCTTCAAATACATTACCGGATGTGATGATAAAGTTCGCCTCGAGACCGTTATTAAGACTTCCGATTTTATTTTGAAGTCCCAATAGTTTGGCCGGAGTTTCAGTTAAAGCTTTTAGCGCTGCCGTTTCTGACAAGCCATATTGAATCGCCTTCTTTACATTCTTTAACAGATCTGTTCTTTCTTTCAATCTGTCGGAGGTGATCGCGAATTCAATTCCTGCTTTCTCCAACGCTGCCGGGTTGGTGGGCGCCAATTCCCAGTGCTTCATTTCTGTTAGTGTTGTGCGATCGGCATCGAATGGATCTTCTACATCGTACGCATCAGGAAAATTGACTCCGATAATAAGCGGAGCATTGGTTGCCTTTATTTCAGCAATACGCTGGTACTCATCTCCGCCTCCGCGAATAATGTATTGCTTTCCAAATTCATCACCGAGTTTATCGGCACGCAAATCGTTGATCCAGCTGCCTGCTTCAAAAATCTGTGGAAGGCTTTGTGAGGCAGTCCATGCTTCAAGACTTAAATCCCTGAATGACTTTGGTTGCTTTGAGTACCATTCCGCATCGAGATATGTTTGACGAAGCAATGCAATGAATCCCATGAGAGACACAGGATAGCTTTGACGTGAAGTTCCGCGATTGAATGAATAGTGTGCTGCAGCTTTGTCTTTCAGTACTGTCACGTTGTCACGATCTTCTCCAACGGTTACAACCGCAGATGTTCCACGTGCCAAACCATCGGCACGGAACGTAAGCACAGAGCCAAATCCCGCTGCACGAAATTTCTCAGCTGTTTTGCTATCAATACTGAAATCAGAAATTGCGTTGTATTCGGATTTGATTGCCTGATTACCGTTATAAGGTCCTTTCGTTTTAGTCTGGATTTGTTCAGCACCACCACCAAAACCGCCACCCCCTGCAGGATTTTCAACCCGGGGAAGGCCGTAGCTGGTGTTCATATCAATGAACGAAGGATAAATAAATTTTCCTTTTAAGTCGATCACGGTATAGCCTGCAGGCACTGCAAGTCCTTTACCTGACTTTTCAATTTTACCATCGCGAACCAAAAGGGTTCCTCCTTCTACTTTGGTGGCAGCATTGATAAAAAGGGTGGCATTGGTAAATGCATAGGTCCCCGATCGGTCGTCTTTCACATCGTTGCGCGGAAAGGTTTCCTGGGCATAACTCCTCTCAGTCAAAAGAAGGGTTATGAGAAACAGAAGCATTATAAGTTTCTTCATGAGCTAGATTTAGGTTTAGTGGGGTAATATAATGAGTATTCCCGCTAACAATCAACCCAAATACATGGGTGGTCTTAAACCTTGTCTGAACTGTGAATAAGCTAATTCCCAGAGGGACCTGACTAAAATTATCCCTGGCTAGCAGGGCGCTTCAAATCAGCGAAATCAGGTAAATCAGATAAATCACAGTTTAAGACATTCCTCTGACAGTTCATTACAATACCCTTTGCAAGGGCGTATCTAAAGGGGATACTTGCACCGTACAAGACTGTATAACGCAAACGAACTATGAATACGTCATCAATCACCAAAGCATTATCCGGTATTTTCGGGCTGGTTTTGATCTTCCAGGCTGCCGTTGCCCAAGAATACACTACTCCCACTTACTCGTCATCCAAAAACATCAACATTGAATCCGATAAAAGCGGCACCACGAAATGGAGCACCTCAACCGGGCTCAGCAGTTTCAATGTCGAATACCGCGGCAAAATTGAAATCGAAGATGACGACAAGGACATTAAGAGTATGTCGGATGGGGCTTATCTAGAAATCAGCAAAACTGTTTTCGGTAGCAAGCGCTCCATCGTGATTGAATCCATTGGAGGCGGCAAATTCAAAAAACAGTACTATGAAAACCGTACCATGGTAAACTGGGAGCCACAGGGTCGCGAATGGCTGGCTGAAATTTTACCGGAAGTTGTGCGCACAACAACCTTATGTGCAGAGAGTCGCGTGAAGCGTTTCTTCAAACAAGGTGGCACTACAGCTGTGTTGGCCGAGATGGACAAAATTGACAGTGATTATACC
>DASTYM010000533.1:0-5262 GCA_035764995.1 Cyclobacteriaceae bacterium
TAACCTCATCAGCATAGTCGATCGAATCGATTGTTTTTTGAATGACAGCAGTTGAAACGCTTGAGGTTGAAGGGTTCTTAGCAAGTATTACATCAGCAACACTTTCTTTCGCAACAGCAGCCTGATAAACCGTTGACATGATTTCTTTTAACACGGAACGGTCTGTGCTATAAACAGCAGCTGATTGAAGTAAGTGCTGTTGATCATCGAGGTTATGATCTTTGCTTACACGCGCAGCAAGGGCTTGCAACACCTGGCTATATGGGTACTGGTTACGCAATGAAATTACCTCAGCAGCTTCTTGCGATGAAGAACCTGAATAGTGATGAAGCAGATCAACAAGTTTTTTTGGTTCCACAGAGGAATTGGGCCTTTAGTAAAAATAGGGATTTTTTACCAATTGGCAACGGAGGCATTGAAGATGTCGAGGGAGATTTGATCGAAGATCTGCTTGATTAATTGTTCTTCAATGTCTGCCAATGTTTGATCATTGCTGAAATCTTTGAAAAACGAAAAACTTTTGTCCTTGAAGCTCATCGATTCATCCAGCGTATTGATATAATTCGCTTTCACCGTAATAGTAAGTCGGGTGGACGAAGCTGAATTGATTTGTGACTGATCACCGGTAGAAGTAGGGGCAATGGGCGTAAGCGTATAGGCAGTAATGATTCCCTCTAATTGCAGCTCACCATTGCTTTGGATAACACTTAGATTGGTGTTCTGGATGAAATAATCTTTCAGCCTATTCGTAAATGTTTGGCCTAAATTGGCTGGCCCCAGATCGGTATTGTTATAAAACTCATCGATTGAAATGTTTTTGGCATTTGTGGTCGTTCCCTGAAAAGAGTAGACACCGCATGATGTTGAAATGCATGCACAACAAACGAATAATAACCAGCCCAGTTTACTCTTCAAGATCGTATTGTTTTATTTTCCGATACAACGTTCGTTCCGAGATACCCAAATCGCGTGCCGCATTTTTGCGCTTATTGTTATTTTTTTGAAGCGCTCGTACGATTAACTCTTTTTCTTTCTTTTCGATTGATAAAGAATCTTCTTCTGTTTCGTGTGAGATGTCATGCACGTCCTCTTCGGGTTCTGTATGGACAACCGGTGTAGTTGAAAGCGGATTCAATAAGACCGAATCACTTCCGTGGGCCGGTGAATCGAGGCCTTCAAATAACCCCGGATGTTGCTTCACCAATTGGGCAGCGTTTCCCTCTTGCGTGAGACTTTCGAGTACAATTTTTTTCAAATCCACCATGTCCTTTTTCATATCGAACAGGACCTTATACAGAATATCACGTTCTGAAAAGTCGGTATTGGAGTTCCCATTTCGATACAAGGCAGGCAAATTGTTTTCTTGAGGAAGATAGTGAAGCAGCGTTTCAGAATCCACATCCTTTACATCGGTAGACAAAACAGAAATCTGCTCAACCAGATTTTTTAACTGGCGTATGTTTCCCGGAAAACGGTATTTAAACAATACCTCTTTCGCGCTATCGGTAAGAGCGATGGGCTTTACCTTATATTTTTCTGCAAAGTCAGTCGCGAATTTTCTAAACAGCAACTCCACATCTTTGCCGCGCTCCCGCAGTGGTGGAACAAAGATGGGCACGGTGCTCAATCGGTAATAAAGATCCTCCCTGAATTTCCCCTCTTCAACCTTGCGCATCAGGTTAATGTTGGTGGCCGCGACAACACGTACATCAGTCTTCACTACTTTCGAAGAACCCACCTTGATAAACTCTCCATTCTCCAGCACTCGCAGCAAGCGAGCCTGGGTACCCAGCGGCATCTCGCCAATTTCATCAAGGAAAATGGTTCCGCCATTCGTTACTTCAAAGTATCCTTTACGCGCTTCGTGTGCCCCCGTAAACGACCCTTTTTCATGACCAAACAATTCCGAATCGATAGTTCCTTCAGGGATTGAACCACAGTTGATGGCAATAAATTGTCCGTGCTTACGCGAACTGAGGTGATGAATAATTTTGGAAAACGACTCCTTACCACTACCGCTTTCTCCGGTGATCAACACCGACATATCGGTAGGAGCTACCTGCATTGCTACCCTGACAGCATTGTTCAGCAGGGGTGAGGCACCAATAATACCAAACCGCAACTTGACACTTTGTATTTCTGAATCTGTGATACTCATTAAATTACCTTACCTAATAACGTTCCACGGGTGAAACTTTCCACCAGCACATTTACATATTCGCCTTTTTGAAAGGTCTTTCCTGATTCCTCTACTCTAGGGAAAACAATTACTTTGTTTGCACTGTTCCGTCCCTGCAGAAAATCGTTAGAGCGCCTTGAAAATCCTTCAATCAAAACACGATACACCTGTCCAACATCTTTTTTGTTTCGCTCCAGTGAATGAGCGGTCTGCAAATGGATGATCTCATCCAGTCTTCTCTTTTTTATTTCGATGGAGATGTCATCCTTATACTTCTTTTCTGCTAATGTTCCCGGGCGTTCTGAGTAATAGAACATATATGCAAAGTCATACTGCACAATGTCCATCAGAGAAAGCGTTTCTTGATGTTCTTCTTCAGTTTCCGTACAGAACCCGCTAATCATGTCACATGATATCCCGCAGCCATCGCCTAAAATTTCACGAATCCTCAACGCTTTTTCAATGTACCATTCACGGGTATAGCCGCGATTCATTAATGCCAGGATGCGCGAACTTCCGCTTTGTGCAGGCAAGTGAATATTCTTACAAATGTTTTCATACTTCGCCATGGTGTGAAGCACGTCATCAGTAATATCCTTTGGATGAGAAGTGGAGAAACGAACGCGCAGATCGGGATGAACCAATGCAACCATTTCCAGCAGGTTGGCAAAGTTGACAATCTGATCAACTCCTTTTTTTTCCAGTCGTGCCTTGTTGTTTTCTTCAGCACTCCATTTGTATGAATCAACGTTCTGACCAAGGAGTGTTACTTCCCTGTAACCTCTGCCAAACAAATCTTTTGCCTCTGAAACAATCGACTGAGGATCTCTACTCCGTTCACGGCCGCGTGTAAAAGGAACAACACAAAACGAGCACATGTTATCGCAGCCTCGCATAATCGAAATGAATGCGGTAATTCCATTCGAGTTAAGACGGACAGGACTGATATCTGCGTAAGTCTCTTCGCGCGATAAAAATGTATTGATGGCTTTCTCACCATCGTCAACCTGTGATATTAATTTAGGTAAATCCCGATACGCATCAGGGCCTGCTACCAGGTCAACAATTTTTTCTTCCTCCAGAAATTTTGATTTCAAACGTTCAGCCATGCAGCCGAGAACACCTACCAGCAATTCAGGTTTATGTTTTTTTAAACCATTAATGTGCGTGAGTCTGTGGCGAACTGTTTGTTCAGCTTTTTCGCGGATTGAGCAGGTGTTAAGAAACACCACATCAGCCTGATTAACATCGGATGTCGTATCAAAACCTTCTTTTTCGAGGATGGATGCCACGATTTCGCTGTCGGAGAAATTCATCTGGCAGCCATAGCTTTCAATGTAGAGTTTCCGCCCTTTGCCTGTAAAAGATTCTTTCGAAGTCTGGTAAGTCTCACAGGCCTCTATTTCCCCTACAGGCTCCAAAATCCCTAAATCTTCAATTATTTGGTCCATTCTCACTAAATCAGGACGCAAAAATACAAATTTTAGTGTTTTTTTTATGACATCTTGTCAGTTAAATAGTCCCTAGTCGTTAGTCATTAGTCATTAGGCCGGTTTACTTGACTACTGACGAATTACTATCGACTATTGACAATCGACTATTGACAATCGACTAATGACTAATGACTAATGACCAATGACTAATGACTAATGACTATTGACTAATAACTAATGACTAAAGAATGGCAATCATAAAATCAGTTCGGGGCTTCACCCCAAAATTTGGAAGCAACTGTTTCTTCGCAGACAATGCCGTGGTGGTGGGAGAAGTTACGATGGGTAACAATTGTACAGTGTGGTTCAATGCGGTTGTGAGGGGTGATGTTCACTCGATCACGATTGGTGACAACACAAACATTCAGGATGGAGTAGTCATTCACTGCACGTATCAAAAAGCAAAGACTGTTATTGGAAGCAATGTTTCGATTGCACATAATGCGATTGTACATGGCTGTACGGTAGAGGATAATGTTTTGATTGGTATGGGCGCTATCATTATGGATGATGCTGTCATCGGAAGCAATTCGGTAATTGCAGCAGGGGCAATTATTTTACCCCGCACTCGGGTGGAACCAGGAAGTATGTATGCAGGAAACCCAGCGAAGCGGATGAAAGATATCAGTGATGAAATGAAGGAAGTCATTCAACGAACCGCTAGAAATTACCCAATGTATGCCGAATGGTTTAAGGAGTCCGGAATCAATCGATAAACAGGCTTTTTGAGCGGATTTTTATCGGAAAACTGCAATATTAATGGCCTTTTTATGAGGATTTCTCAGGATTAATCATTACATTAAATTTCATTCGCACATCATGGCAGTTTTAAAAAATAAAGGTTTTGAACCCGAGACAATTGGTGATTATAAGAGAAAGATGAAAGCTCTTGGTCTCTCGTATTTGCCTTCGGATGATGATGACGATAATTCAGATGAGTACTCCCATTTTTACTTTGTAGGAAAAGATGACGATGGCCACGAAGTTATTTTCGACTCGGTGATGTATACACTGCGGCTCGAACACGAAAGTGAAATGTTTGAAATAGCAGAGCATCGTGCGGCAAAACATTTTCCTGATTACAAAAAAATTACCTACGAGGAGGATGAAAATGGAAACCTGGCTGCGTTGGATGACCAGGAAGAAGAGATCGGCTTATTTATGGCGGAGGTAATTTTAGAATTAGAAGAAGAGGAGTCGGTAAAAGTGAAAGAGCATGTTGACATGGATGTCCATGCCGACTTTGGCATAGCGCTCGATATTGGCCTTCATGTTGAGAAGATTTCTCAATCCGTTATCGAAAAATTCATCCGCGATTTTAACAACGATTCCCTCCAGCTTGATCCCACCTTGTATTCCTTCCAAACTAAGGAGGAGGAAGCATAATCCTTGGGTTTTATTTATTTCTGGGAAAACTGCATAATTGCCTGCTATGATTATATTTGCGGGCTAAAATCAATATTACGTTATCCAAAATGAAGAATTTGTCACTCATCCTAAATGCGGTACTGCTGGTGGCGGTAGCTGTTTTATTTTACTTCCAGTTTTCATCACCTGGCTCAAGAACTTCATCTTCTGCCAGCGTTCCTG
>DASTYM010000534.1:0-7189 GCA_035764995.1 Cyclobacteriaceae bacterium
TGACCGGAATCAATGCAACACTGGGACTTGGATGCTGGCTGGCAGCACTGAATGTGAAGTATCGTGATTTTCGTTATGTGATTCCTTTTTTTGTACAGATCTTATTCTTTACCACGCCAGTGATTTACCCTATCTCCGTGTTAAAATATCCTGCTCTTCAATACATCCTGGTTGCTTCGCCTATGTATGCCGCGATAGAATTCTTCCGACTCCCTCTTACTCAATCAGTAACTGATTCAGGGCTACTGCTGATCAGTTTGGGAGTCAATATTGTGCTGCTGGTGATCGGTGTCTTTTATTTTAGAAAAACTGAAAATTACTTCGCTGATCTCGCGTAAAGAGTATGACTCCCATTTTAGAGATTCAACATGTTTCAAAACGATTTCACATCAGTCATCGAGGCGGTGCGTACTTAAGTTTGCGCGAGAAAATACTAGGACTTTTAAGTTTTGAACAAAATCAAATAGAAGAATTTTGGGCGTTAGATGATGTTTCCTTCTGTGTAAATCCTGGTGAAACAATTGGTATCATTGGAAGCAATGGAGCGGGCAAATCAACTTTGCTTAAAATATTATCAAAAATTACTCCTCCAACAAAAGGTAAAATTATATCGCGCGGACGTATCGCGAGTCTCTTAGAAGTAGGAACTGGGTTCCATCCTGAACTGACCGGCCGAGAAAACATTTTTTTCAATGGCTCCCTGCTGGGCATGAAGAGAAAGGAAATTGAATTGAAATTTGATGAGATAGTTGATTTTAGTGGAGTTGCAAATTTTTTGGACACCTCGTTAAAACATTACTCAAGTGGTATGCAATTGCGACTTGCATTTGCAGTGGCCGCTTTTCTGGAACCAGAAATATTGGTTGTTGACGAAGTACTGGCAGTCGGAGACGCTGAGTTTCAGAAGAAGTGTATGGGCAAAATGGAAGACGTGAGCAAAAGCGGACGGACGATACTTTTTGTCAGCCATAATTTAAGTGCCATGGCGCAGCTCTGCCAACGATCGCTATTATTAAAAAGTGGCAAGCTGATGATGCTGGATCAAACAAACCGGGTGATCGATCAATACATTGCCCAGTCGCGCGACAACTCATTTCCTGAAACGATTTCGATAGTTAAGGGAATGGAGTTAAAAGAGATGGAGTTTAAACTGAATCACGTTTCGGGGCGAAACGAGCTTGAATTTGGTTTTACAGTTTCTCAATTATCTGCGAACGTGCTATCTGGATTTGCAATCTTGATTTATAATAGTTTGAATGAACGTATCGCGATTGTTGATTTAAGAAGCACTGAACTTTTTAAGATCTCTTCAGCCCGGGAAACATACAGGATAACCGGAAAGGTAAATTCGCTGCCCCTGGTGGAGGGACATTATGACATCGGGGTTTACATAGCATCTAATCTGTTCCAGGGAAACAAATATCACTTGGGTCGTTTTGAAATTCTGCCAGCCGAACGGGAAATTATTCCTTATGCAGTCCGCGATCGTGGTTACATTGAGCTAGTATCAACTTTTCAAATTTCCGCTAGATGATTAAAAGCATCCTGAAGTTTGGAATGAAAAAGCGGTGGCCCGGGTTTGGGTTTGTAACCAAAAAGCTATTCCCGGAAGGAATCGTTGCTCAGAATAAATATCATACAACATTCCTGTTGGATCCTTATGAAGCCGTGGAGGGTAGTGTACTTTTTGATGGATACTTTGATGAAGGTGTGTTAATTGCAATGCAGGACAGTTTAAGGCCGGGTGACGTGTTTTGGGACATCGGGGCAAATGTTGGTCTGCACTCTTTTACAATTAAGAAATTAATACCAACGATTCAGTGCCATGCATTTGAGCCGTTTTACAAAAATTTTGCGCGGCTTTGCACGAATCAAGAACTAAATCCGGGCGCTCAGGTCTTCAAGTATAATCTGGCGCTTTCGGATAGAAGGGGCATCGAGACGATTCATACCACTATTAATAACAGCGGTCGCACCAGTATCCACGCTTTACAAAACGCGGCATCAACCGATGTTGCCATCTTTACGACTACAGGTGATGAATTGATCTCGCTTGGGGTTCCGGCACCGCATGTGATCAAGCTTGATACAGAGGGGAGTGAATTCGCAATCCTTACTGGTTGCAAAACATTACTTGAGCAACCCAATCAGGTGCGCGCGATCATCTACGAGTCTTTCGAAAAAGATAAGAAGCTGGAGCAATTGCTTTCGAGTTACGGTTTTAAAATTACCAGTCTGGACGCAAGAGATAATTTTTTGGCTAAACGCTAGCGCATGAATCAGATTCAACAAGGCATTTCGCTGGTGTGTGCTACTAAAAACAGGTATCAGGAACTCCGAAGGTTGTTAGTTAGTTTACAAACACAAACTTCCCAACAGTTTGAGTTGATACTTGTTGATCAGAACGAGTCTGACTTGCTTGTTGATCTGGTGGAGGAGTTTAAGAGTAACATTAAAATTATTCATCTCAGGCATTCCTTTTCCAGTAATACAAAAGCAAGGAATACTGGCGCTAAATATGCATCATGCGCCTGGGTGGGCTTTCCAGATGATGACTGCTGGTATCTTGCCGATACGATTGCCAAACTGCTGGAACAAATAAAACGGGTAAAAACAGAAGGAATTTTTATCAATTGGTCTGACCCATTGCCAGCAATTCCGAAGAAAATGTTTTCGTTTGAAGCAGGTATTATGAAACTTGATGAAGCATTTACGCTAGCCTCATGCATTTGTATTTTCTTCAAGACAGAAACATTTCAACAGGTTAACGGTTTTAACGAGACAATGGGACTGGGCAATGATACGGTGGTAAAGGCTGGGGAGGAGCAAGATTTAATGCTAAAAATTATTTCGCAAGGCGGCAGAATTTTTAAGGACCCAACAAACCTGGTGTATCATTCTATGAATGAACGGACGTGGGATGAAGAATTTCGCAACAGAATCAAAAGTCAGGGTGCTTGCGATGTGTACTTTACACGAAAATATAAAAGTTGGTTTCAGGCATCGAAATTACAAGTCCGCTGGTTTGTCGGAATTTTTTTTAACCTGCTTCGCGGTCGTAAAAAAAATATGCAGTGGTATTTCTACAAGTTATTGGGGGCCATAACACTAGCGCACAAGCTATGAGACGTTTTTTCCTTAAACTCATCGACCGGTGGCAAAAGCAGGTGAAAAAAAATTACCTGGACAGAAACTTGGACAACCTCAAAGCCGGGAACTTTACGGTAGTGAGTAGTAATTGCTGGGGGGGCATCCTGTACCAGGACCTAGGCTTGAATTATCAAACGCCTTTTGTAAACCAGTACATGCACGCACCCTGTTTTCTGAAGCTGGTAAAACAATTTCCAGATTACATGAAGATGGACCTTATTGTCTCAACCCATAGTAAATATTTTTCTTCCGCAACTTCTTATCCTGTGGGTCATCTGGGTGATATTGAGATACACTTTATTCATTATTCACTTAATGATAATGTGATAGGCAAGTGGAATGAACGTAAAGCCAGGATAAATTCAGATGCGTTACTTTTTGTTTTATGTGAACGCGATCAGTGTACCGCTGCTGATCTAGAAGAGTTTGATCAGTTGCCTGTGAACAAACTGATTTTCACCGCAAAAAAGTACAACCTGAAAAATTCCCATAAAGTTTTTTCCCTGGGCGGCCAAGTGCTTTCGGCAGATCTGATGATGGGGTTCTCCTATAAGAAAGCTGATATTATTGGTTATCTTAATCAGACTTTTACAAAATAGCTGATTGAATTCCCTGAACTTATGAAAAAGCTTTGCTAACGTGTAATGATTATTCTTCAGGTTATCGATTCATTGTATCGTGGAGGCGCACAGAAAGTTGTGCTCGATATTGTCCGTGCACTGCCGCAGCATAAGCATATTGTTTGTTATTGGACGAACGAAACTGACTTGAGGGAGGATTTTCTGAAAGAAGGTGTAGCGCTTATCCAGCTTCCGTTCGCAGGCACTCTGACCATCATTGAAACCTATTTTTTTCTGCGTAGTTTAGTCAGGAAGCATAAGCCTGATGTGATTCATAGTCACATGTTTATTCCGAATCTGCTGACAAGATGGTTGCCTAAAGAATTTGCGTTGATAAGTACATACCATGGAGAAGTTTTTTCAAAAACCGGCCTAAAAGGTTTATTGATTATTGCCCTCGAAAAATGGACATTATCGCGATGTGACGTAGTGATTGCAGTATCGAATTATGTACAGAGCTACTTGAAGAAAAAATTAGGCACCGATCGGGCAATAGAAGTTGTTCACAATTATGGGCAAACTTTTCCGGCAAGTAAACCCTACACCCTTCAGCTGCCCCTGAAGTTAGTCGCCACCAGCAATAATCAACCTTATAAGGATTATCCGTTGCTGATTAATGCAATGTCGGCATTATCAGATCAATCCATTACGCTTGATATTTATGGTAATGGAATGGAACCTCTAAAAAAACTTGCAGCCGATTTAAAAGTGGTAAATGTAAAATTCTGTGGTGTAATTCCGGATGTAACTAAAGTTCTGAACAATTATTCAGCCTACATTATTGCGTCTCACTCAGGTGAAGGATTTTCACTCTCTTTATTGGAGGCCATGAATGTCGGACTTCCGATTATTTGTAGCAACATTCCCCAGTTTAAAGAGGCCGTGGGGCCAGATGCAATTATTTTCGAGAAATCGAACGTACAGGATCTGGTTGGCAAGTTGAGAGAAGTAATTGAACAACCGGAAACCCTTTTATCAAAAGCCAGATTAAGTAATGAACGGGCGCTTCTTTTCACCAAGGAAAATTTTCTGAAAAACATTACAGACCTTTACAGCCGTTATGATAAAAGAAGCTGACCTAGAGCATTTTGGATTTATAGAGCGTTCAGCATGTCCTGCCTGTAAGGGCAAAGAGCTGAGTGCGCTCTATGAATTGCCAGCCGGTTCGGCAATTATTTCAAAATACCTTCATAATTTTTATAAAGAACAAGGTGGGATCGATTTTTCACTGTTGGAAGCGTGGCCATATAGACTGAGCGAATGCAAATCGTGCACACTCGTTTTTCAGAAGGTTATTTTGAATGACTATGCCATGGAGGTTTTGTACGAGCGCTGGATCAATCCTGCCATCACCTTCGAAGAAAGCAAAAAGCACGACCTGCAATATTACCTGAATTTAATTGAAGAGATAAAACAAGCAATCGACTTTTTAGGAAAGAAACCCTACGAGCTTAACATCATGGATTTTGGAATGGGCTGGTCGGAATGGTGTAAGGCTGGAAGCGCATTAGGCTGCAATGTCACGGGAGCGGAATTGTCAGCAGCACGCATTCAGAATGCGTTGAAGCATAACATCCGTGTAGTGAATGTAAATGATTCATTAAAACCTGAATTTGATTTCATCAATACCGAGCAGGTGTTCGAGCACATCCCGGAGCCACTGGAAACACTTCAAAAACTGGTTGCCATAGTTAAACCAGGTGGAATTATTAAAATTAGTATTCCCGATTGTGTACGCTTGCATGAGTTGCTGAAGCTAAACGATTGGGATGCTCCGAAAGGGACTGAAAACTCGTTGAATATTGTTGCTCCGTTGGAGCACATCAACAGCTTTACGTTCACGTCATTAAATAAAATGGCATCTGCTACGGGGTTGAAATTGCTTCCAAGCCTTGCCTATCGTAAATACCCGCTGTCGATTATCGATGTTTTTAAAAATACCTATCGACATTTTTACATCAAGAATATTCGGAAGAACAAGGGCACTTACCTATTCTTTCAAAGACCTGTTTAAGAGTGTTATGTAATAAACCATTTTGCAATGACTGTCGGGGTTATTATTACTGTGTTTAATCTGGAGAAGTATGTTGCAGAAGCAATTGAAAGTGTGTTGGCGCAATCATTTTTACCGCACAGGATTATAGTCGTGAATGATGATTCAGCAGATAATTCCAAAAATGTAATTGAACTTTTTAAAGACAGAGTTGAGTTGCTGAATAACGAACAAAACCAGGGTGTGCTGCCAAGTATTATCTCCGCAATGAAAAAGCTGGATACTGATATTTTTGCATTTTTAGATGGAGATGATCGCTGGCATCCTGATAAGCTTAAATTTGTGATGCAGGCATTTGAGCGAGATGAGCAAGCCATGCTGGTAACTCATTCGTATCGGAGAATGAATGCTGCTGGAGACATTGATCCTGGCAAGGATAAAACACTTCGTAATCTCGAACGAATAGAAAATCTTAAAGGAACCCGTGAGCAAATCGATCGCGATTTGAAAAACTCAATCCTTTCTTACAAAGGTGTCTGGTTAGGCAGTGCGTTCGCGATTCGGAAGAATTGTCTCGACCAAACAAAATTCGAACAGTGGTCAACAAATATTTGGGGACATTCGCTTTCGCATCAGGATCAGCCGCTGGCAGCGTTCCTGATTTTGACTAACCCCGAAGGAAGAATTATTTACCTCAGGGACAAATTGTTTGATTACCGGATCTTTGGAGAGAATTCCAGTGGAAGTTCTGCTACCCTGGAGAAGGCGCTGCGAACATTGAGCAGAAGTAAAGCAACATTATTGCGCACGCATGATGCAGTTTCGAAAATGAAAGATCGCCCTCGTGAGTTAAAGACTCAGACAAACAAGTTGCGGGAAATCGACTACCTGAATTTTTTATATACACGCAAACTTAACCGGGCTTTTCCGCTTTTTTTCTCTTTGTTCGTTTCTCATTGGGATGTTCGTGAAAAATTTAAAGAGTCCGTGCGGCTGGCAGGAATTCTTTTGCTGGGGACAAACCGTTTATTAAAACATAAGTAGTAGGATGTGTGGACTGACAGGTATTTTTAGCAAAACTGAACTTAATCAGGATACGATTGAGCAGATGACATATGCAGTGGCGCACCGAGGTCCAGATGCACAGGGAATTTTTTTAGATAAAGCACATTCCATAGCCTTGGGCCATAGACGATTGAGCGTCCTTGATTTATCCACGGCAGCCAACCAGCCCATGCATTCTGCCGATGGACGTTATGTAATTGTTTTCAATGGCGAGATCTATAATTTCAAAAAACTGAGGAGCGACCTTGAACAAGAAGGCTGTACATTTAAAACTACGTCTGATACCGAGGTTCTCTTGGCTTCGTTTCATCGATGGGGGATTGGGAAAATGGTTGATGCGTTGGAGGGTATGTTTGTTTTT
>DASTYM010000535.1:0-2312 GCA_035764995.1 Cyclobacteriaceae bacterium
AAATGAAATGCGTTAGATCGCGGGTCTCACAAGCCCTTCGCTGAAGCTGCCCGCGATGACTCTCGAATCGAATTTGTTCAGCCATTGCTGGCTTTTTTACATCTGATTCTTCTCAATGAATTCCCGGAACGATTTCTTAAACGTCTCCCCGATCGGCAACAATGCCCCCCCAACCTGTACATCTCCCTTGTGAACAACTTCAATGGCTTTGAGCGATACAATGTATGAATTATGAATGCGTATGAATTGATCGGAAGGAAGCTGTTCTTCCAGTGCCTTCATGCGCTGAAGACTCGTAATTTTTTGCTGCTTTGTATGGATGGTCACATAATCCTTCAGCCCCTCGATGTACAAAATATCGCCCAACTGAACTTTTACCAACTTCGTACCGTCTTTCACGAACATAAATTGGTTACCGGTATCGACTGCGACTTTCTCCAGAGGCTGTTTTCCTTCCAATCGTTGCGTCACTTTATCAACTGCCCGAAGGAAGCGTTCAAACGTGACGGGTTTCAGTAAATAATCTGCTACATCCAGTTCATATCCTTCCAATGCATATTCTGAATATGCTGTTGTCAACACAACCAAGGGGCGCTTTTGCAAAACTTTGAGCAAGGATATTCCTGTAAGCTCAGGCATCTGCACATCCAGGAAAAGGAGATCAACAGAATTTTTACGCAAGACCTCAATGGCAGCGAGCGGACTTGAACATGCTTCAATTAAATTCAGGGCAGGAACTTTACGCACATACTCAACCATCAGGTTACGTGCCAGTGGTTCATCTTCAACGATAACACAATTTAACTTCAAGCTAATGTTAAATTCAATTGTACCAGGTGAACTCCTGCGGTGTCTTCGATTTCAAGCTGGTGCTTTTCCGGATAACTCAGTGCCAATCTTCTCTTCACATTTTGCAATCCGATGCCTGATTTCTCTCCAGTTTCATTTTTCACAGGGGGTTTGCTGTTCTTGACAATATAAACACATTTTTTGCCATCCAGCTCAATTGAAATATTAACCCAGGCATTGGGATTATTGTTACTTACACCATGCTTAAAAGCATTCTCCAGAAAAGTAATAAAAATCAGCGGAGTTATCCACACATTTCCAACATTGCCTTTAACATCAAACTGAATCGGGATTTGATTGTTAAGCCTCATGCGTTCCAGGCTGATGTAGCTTTGCATGTATTCTATTTCCTTACTCAGCAATACTTTTTGATGGTTTGAGTCATAAATCATGTACCGCATCATCTGCGAAAGCTTTGCGATAACTTCAGTTGTGTTCTCAGATTTTGAGTATGCAAGGTAATAGAGATTATTCAGCGTATTAAACAGGAAATGCGGATTGATCTGCGCTTTTAAGAAATTCAGTTCTGCCACGAGCTTTTCATTTTCCATTTCCTTTTTCTTTGCTTCCAGTTCAAACCAATCGCTGGCAAACCGAAGCATACCCACGAAAATTACAATGAACAATGTGATGGCAGTTACCTGCACGGCAAACATGGCAGAGCTGTAATATTCGGCCCGGGGTGAATCGGGTGTCATGATAAAGCGTTGGACATAAATACGTGAAATGATAACGATGGCAAACGGGATCAGGAATTCAACCAGGTACCTAAAGAAGTTTTTATGTTTGAGAAACCGGGGTAAAATCAAAAAATAATTGAGATAAGCGATCGTGAGTGTAAAGGCAAGCTGAAGAGATGAAAACGTTAGTGCGCGATTCCAGTCATATCCTCTTTCCCGTTGCCAAAAAATAATCTGGTAACCAATAAAGGAAATATAAACACACCAGAACATGAGGTGCAGAAAAACAACACGGTTGCGATGAATAAATGATTGCATGAGGGGAATTACGTAATTCGAACTTTAAAGGTAAGTCATCATAAAGAAATCAAAACACTTCCTCAGCATTTTTCTACCGTTCACAACATTTGATCGACAGAAACCATCACTCTCCGGTATCTTCGCGAATGGTCGAATACTTGACGTGATTATCGAATTAAAACACAGAATGGTCTAATAATCGGCCTTATAAGCTAACAAAGAATTTCCTTTGTGGTTTAATAGCACTATAACAAGTCAATACGCATCAAAAAATGAAAAAATTAGTAGTTGTCGCATTTTTAGTAATGATGGTTTTATCGGTTTTTGCACAAGATCCGGCCGCTCCCGAAGCTCAAAAGGGCAGTGGAAAAATTTCAGGGGTTGTGATGGATGGAGAAACAAACCAGCCTGTTGAATTTGCCAACATAGCACTTATTGACACCAAAACTGACAAAACCGTTGACGGGACCATTTGTGACGAGA
>DASTYM010000536.1:0-14045 GCA_035764995.1 Cyclobacteriaceae bacterium
CAACCGATGGTGATGGGTTGGCAAAAATTTCATTGATTATTACGTCTTCGTGATCGACTCCTTCGGATAATCCAAAAACAAAACTGTTGCTATTTTCATCAACAACATTGCCGGGACAATCATAGATGTTTTGTGCGGTGATCGTATAGATTACCCGTGTTTGAAGTTCTGCACTCAGCGTAAGCTTAAATGTTTTCAGTGTTTCATCTGTAAACAGGATGTCCGAAACAGGGGTAGATGGCGTGATAGAAAAATCAGTAACAGCAGGGAGTTGCTCCTGAAGTTTTTCATTAAACTGAATAATTATTTCTGTGGCTGATGCTGGAATCGAAGAAATCAATTTAGGTCCAACAAGATCAGGTTGGTCTGAAAAAACCGAGTTTTGAATACCGGGGGTTCCTCCGCTGAGGGCTTCCGAAGCTGCCCAATTGGTATCCTCTGCACAAATATTATCAGGATCAATTCGTTCAAGACTATAACCACCATTCTTTTCATCATCATCGCGATACCAACCATCTGTAAAGGAGACCTTATTAATTTCAATATCGTTGGGATCTTTTAGAAATAGCGTCTCCCCGGAGTTATTAAGAGACGGAAAATTGGTCACACCTAGTACAACACCATAAGAAGAAAATTGTGCTTCAGCAGAAGTAGATGTGAGAATAATGTATTCATTGGGAAAGAACAGATGTTGAGGCAAGGATCCCGTTGCGCTCCCATCTGTAATCTTCCAGTTCTTTAAATCTAAAATCTTGTCACTTCTATTATAGATCTCAATGAATTCAACGGCTGGCAATCCAATGGATGGTGATGGGTTGGCTAAAATTTCGTTGATAATTACATCCCGATGATCAGCTGCTTCTGGAAGTCCAAAAACAAACGTGTCGTTAGCATCATCAACCAAATTGCCCGGACAGTCATACGTGTTTTGGACAGAGATCGTGTATATGATTCCTGATTGGATGGCCGCACTCAGTGTAAGATGTAATTCTTTCAGCGCGTCATCTGTAAAAGAGATTTGCAAAACAGAAATTGCTGGAGAAATTGAAAAATCAGTAACACCAGGAAGTTGTTCCTGTAGCTTTTCATTAAAACGAATCAATATTTCTGTGGCTGATGTTGGAATCGCTGAAATTAATTTAGGTCCTGCAAGATCTGGCTGATCTGAAAAAGCTGAGTTTTGAATACCTGGCGTACCTCCAGATATACTTATTGAAGCCGTCCAATTATTTTCTACAGTACATGTGTCCGAAGGGTTAATGAGTTCAAGCGTGTAGCCTCCTTGATTCTTATCATCATCACCATACCAATCAATCGTATAAGACACGTTGTCGATTTCTAAACCAGCGTTATCGAACAATCGAAGCTGGTCGCCAGAATTATTCAGGGTTGGAAAATTTGAAATACCCAACACCGTTCCATACGAAGCAAATTGCGATGCAGCAGAAACCGAAGTCAGAATGATGTATTCGTTTGGAAAAAACAGATGAGATGGAAGTGTTCCTGTTGAACTTCCATCGGTGATTGTCCAGTTCTGTATGTCAAATATTTTATTACTTCGATTATAAATCTCCACGAATTCCAATTCAGGTAATCCAACCGTTGGTGACGGATCCGCAAAAATTTCTGTCAGGATGATATCGTTTGCCAGCGCTGACACCGGCTGAAAGAAAAGAAAGTTGCTATTTGTTAGCGCCATTGCATTGTTGAACAAGTCCTTTACCCCGACAATGCTTACCTGACACGTTTGTGCATTTGGAAATTGTTGAGAAAAACTAAGTCTCACTGTTTTCTCATCCGTTTGAAGTGTGGCTGAGGTGGGATTACCAATTGCGTTGTTTATCGAGTAATTCGATAAAAGCTGGGCAGAAACTGCGTCAACTTTTTCATTGAAAACAACATCAAGGCCTGTCGAAGAAAACGGAGTTACAGAAACAATCGTTGGTGGCGCCAGGTCCACAATTTCGGGGCCCATAAAAAAATCATCGTAGAAAAACTTATTGGCATTACTGGCAGTGTACACGCAAACCACACCGAGTGCTGAAGATGAATTAAAGGTTGCATCCGTACCGGAAGCTTCCTGAACAAAGTTGGTCCCGCCCGTATTGTCGACCATCAACTTCCACAATCCCGTGTTGCTTCTCAGTACGCGAACCCGCACATTAAACGAGTTGGCAATTGTTCCGTTGGTAGCCCGGCATACAGAGGTACTGACGAGTCCGCTTTGCCTGAATAACTCAATGGCATCCAAGGCGCCCGCCTCACCAAACTGCAAATAGTATCCGTTCAACGGGCCAGACAAATTTGTCTGGTCGCTCACCAGGTAAACCCTTCCATAATTACTACCCGAAGAAGAGAAGGTTTGCCTGACGTTCACCTGCCACTCAAAGTTATCAAGTGACGGGGCCTCAAATGAGCTCGATAGCCGGGAAGTACCCGCAACGCTGTTATTTAATTGAAGTTGTGATGAGGCATTAATAATGAAGTCGGCCGTTCCGCTCCAGCTTGGATTATTGGTAAAATCCCCGTCCGAAAAATTATCTGTGAATTGCGCCAGGCAAAGATGAGCGTGGAGAAAAAAAGCACTGCTCAGTAACCGTATCGTAGTCCGAATCAAGAGCAGTGCTTAATCATTGGTAATATATATTTGGAGGGCTCCGCACAAAAGAAAGTATCCTAAGACACTCCTGACCACATAACTTAGTAGTTGGTAGAATACTTTATTCAGGCGAAGCAGCGGTGATCCGTTAACATGAAGGTGGTTCAGGCTTTACATCTGTGTGATCACTTTCACTACAAACTGAAAGTTTCAGCTAAGAATTTACGCAGTGCAAACGTGAGCACTGAGAAAAACTGACACTTGATGCCTGATTGGCAGAATATTTTTAGGTCTCTTCAAACTTGTGCATACCAATAAGTAGTATTTTTGCACTGTTAACGATTTATCTAAGAGAATGAAACTTGCTGTGGTAGGCGCCACCGGTTTGGTGGGCCGCGAAATTCTAAAAGTAATTGAAGAAAGAGAGTTCCCCTTCGAAAAACTGTACTTGGTAGCTTCGGCTAAGTCGGTCGGTCAAAAAGTAAACTTTAAAGGCAAAGAATACACTATTCAAAGCATGGAGGAAGTTTGCAAGCTTGCTCCGGATGTGGCGATTTTCTCAGCTGGAGGCAGCACCTCTCTTGAGTGGGCTCCTCGTTTTGCTGAAATGGGTACCATCGTGATCGATAATTCTTCTGCCTGGAGAATGGATCCAACCAAGAAGCTAATTGTTCCTGAAATTAACGGGCATGAATTAAAAATTGACGATCGCATTATCGCCAATCCAAACTGTTCAACCATTCAAATGGTTATGGCTCTCGCCCCTCTGCATGTAAAATACAAGCTGAAGAGAATTGTTGTTTCAACATATCAATCCGTTACCGGGACAGGTAAAGACGCTGTTCAGCAACTGTTGGACGAGCGCAACGGTGTTGATGGAAAGAAAGTTTATCCCCATCCAATCGACATGAATGTGTTGCCGCACATTGATGTTTTCCTGGATAATGCTTACACCAAAGAGGAGATGAAGATGGTGAATGAAACGCGTAAGATTTTAGGCGATCAAACCATAGGAATTACTTCTACAACCGTCCGGGTTCCAAGTATCGGTGGGCACTCAGAAGCGGTTAATGCAGAATTCTATCATGATTTTTCAGTGAGCGAAGTACGTGAAACGCTGGTAAACACGCCTGGTATTATTGTTCAGGACAATCCAAAAAATAACGTATACCCAATGCCGATCAACGCACAGGGTCGTGATGAAGTGTTTGTCGGAAGATTGCGTAGAGATGAGTCTCAACCAAATACATTGAACATGTGGGTAGTAGCCGACAACCTGAGAAAAGGTGCTGCTACGAATGCCGTTCAGATCGCAGAATTCATGTTGGAGAAAAGTCTGGTGTACTAATCACCAGGCTCCAATAAAAAAACTTCTTCCACAGTTGCTTTAAAAACCTTGGCGAGCTTCATCGCCAACAAAGTAGAAGGGATATACTTCCCTACTTCAATTGAATTTACCGTTTGTCGCGACACTCCGATTTTTTGTGCTAAATCTGCTTGAGTAATATTTAAGATGGCGCGCTGAACACGAATATTGTTTTTCATAGCATTTTGCGAATCTTACTTTACAGTAAGTAAAGTTTAATTTACACAATACTACAAACACTTTACAAAAAGCCAGCTATGATTTTGCAATATTTTGTGCAGCGATGAACGCGGTGGTCCAGGCAGCTTGAAAATTAAACCCGCCTGTTTCTCCATCGATGTTCATCACCTCTCCAGCAAAAAATAAATTCTTAATCATTTTGCTCTCCATTGTTTCGAGATTGATTTCTTTCAGGTCAACTCCTCCGCAGGTTACAAACTCTTCCTTGAAAGTGGTTTTGCCCTTGATTTTGAATGGGCACCTGATCATAAGCTCTAAAAGCTTGTTCACATTGCGTTGAGGAAGCTCATCCCAGATTTTCTCCTGCTCAATTTCTGTCAGCTCACACATCCGTAGCCACAGTCGCTGGGGTAATTCGTAAAGGGGGTATGAAAAAACCTTTCTTTTTTTGTGCTTGGACTTATAATCGGTCAAAAAGGACCTTACGGTCTCCTCTTGAACCTCACCTATCCAACTTACAAGTGCTGTTATCTCATATTTCTGCTCATGCAGGTATTCAGCTGCCCAGGCTGAGAGTTTAATTACGGCAGGCCCGCTTAGTCCCCAATGGGTAATTAAAACCGGACCCTCCTGGAAAAACTTTGTTCCGGCAATTCGAATCACGCCTTTGGGCACCGAAACGCCCATCAGATCTTTAAACTTCTTTTCCGAATCGTTGAATGTAAAAAGCGATGGAATTAACGGACTAATCGAGTGACCTATTCCTTGAATGCATTCGTAGGCTTGAATGTTCGGATGGCCCCCCAAAGCAATGAGGATCTTTTTTCCAGAAAACTTTCCTCCGCCTTCTATACGAACCTCAAATCCATCCGCTAGTTTAATTATTTCCTTTACGGCTGTCTGGGTCTCTATCCTGATATCGAACTTAGAAGCCAACCTCAAAAAGCAATCAATAATAGTTTGCGAATTGTTCGTCACGGGAAACATCCGTCCATCTTCTTCTGCTTTTAATTGGACACCTCGCTCCTCAAACCAATTCACTACATCTTTCGCCTGAAATTTTCTGAAAAGAGATTTTAATGGTTTTTGTCCGCGCGGATAGTGGTGCGATAATGCTGTAGGCTCAAAACAGTGATGCGTAACATTGCATCGCCCTCCACCGGAAATCCGCACCTTGGATAAAAGCTTTGACGTTTTCTCAAGAATAATGATCCGCAACTTCGGATTGATTTCTATAGCCTGAATGGCTCCGAAAAATCCGGCAGCTCCTCCACCGATTACAATTAAATCAAACACGTTGAAAGATCGTGCTTTTAATTGAATCTTGGAGCGACAAACTTTCAAGAATCAATTCCTAATTTTGTGTTGATATGAAACTACTTCAGATTCTGGTTTTTGTGATGTTCCCTGCGATTGTGTTTGCTCAGCCCACTTTTGAAAATAAAAAAGGTGGATACAAAATTTCTATTCCATTTAAGTGGACTGTTAAACAAGAAGACGATGTAACAATTGTTTACGCTCCCGATGAAGGTGATATGGATGTCTGGAAAGAAAAACTTGAAATCAGTTTAACCACTGCCAACGATCTGGATTTGGAAGAGGGTTTTAAGTTTTATATCGAGCAAGATCTGCCAGCCATTTACAATGGGATCCAGGTACTTAAGCAGGGTGAAGAGAACATTAACGGTTTGAAAACAAAGTGGATGGTCTTCTCTTTTAGTCAAAGCTCTAATGTTTTCCACAACTTGTTTTATTTGGTGTGGAGAGACAAAAAGTTCTATATGCTCCAGGCTGCCGCAGAAAAAAGCTTCTACCCTAAATATGAAAGTGAGTACTTAAAAATCATTCGCTCTTTTCAATTTGTCAAATGATCTCCTCGCTGCTTCAACCCGAGGTTCAACAATTTATACTCGAGCATGAGAATGACGATGAGAAAAATCTGATTCTCAAACACCGCACCATTCATGGCGTGCCTTCGTCTGCTATTGCTGAACAAATCATCGGGCGAAGAAAAGCAAAAGCAAAACTTCCACTCTATTATGTAACGCCTGGAATTATATACCCGCCCGGACTTAATCTTGAACAGAGTTCTTCACAGGAAACAGCAGTTTTCAAGGCAAATACACTTCATTCCATCGTTGGGCCGGATAAAACATTGGCCGATCTAACAGGTGGATTGGGAATCGATTCGCTTTTCTTCAGTCGCACATTTAATAAGGTCTGTTATATAGAGCCCAACAGTCGTCTCCTTTCGGTAGCACAGCACAACCATGAAATCCTCCAGGCAAAAAATATTGATTACTATAACTCGACAGCGACTGATTTTTTAAAATCGCTTCGGGAAAAGGTGGGCTGTGTTTTTATTGATCCTTCAAGAAGAAGTAACTCCAATCAAAAAGTTTTCAGACTCTCCGATTGCGAACCTAACGTTTTGGAGTTGGTTGAGGAGGTTTTTCAAAAAACAGACTTCCTGCTTATCAAAACCGCTCCCCTGCTCGACATCCTGCAGGGGGCTAAAGAATTGAAAAACGTTGAGAAGGTTTGGGTAGTGTCTGTTAATAATGAGTGTAAAGAACTCCTTTTCCTCTGCCGAAAAGATTTTGAGGGTGAGCCTGTCATCGTTGCGATCAATTTGCAAACCGATCAGCCGGAACTTGAATTCAAATTATCAG
This sequence comes from Cyclobacteriaceae bacterium, assembly GCA_035764995.1. GTDB lineage: Bacteria > Bacteroidota > Bacteroidia > Cytophagales > Cyclobacteriaceae > UBA2336. Next base: position 6,818 of record DASTYM010000536.1, read on the forward strand.
AAGAAAAAGAGACCACTGCAACGTTCTCAGAACCTCTCACCTATTTGTATGAACCGAATGCATCGGTTTTAAAGGCCGGTGCCTTTAAACTGGTCAGTGAAAAGTTTTTAGTACTGAAATTGCATCCCAGTACACATCTATACACCTCTGACAACCTCATTAAAAATTTTCCCGGGAGAATTTTTAAGATCATCAAGCCTGTTAAGGCTGATCCAAAATCCTTAAAAGAATTTTTCACTGAAGGAAATGCGAATGTGATAACCCGGAATTATTCCCTCACGCCAGAGGAACTAAAGAAGAAAACAAAATTGAAAGACGGTGGCGAACATTACCTGGTTGGTTTCTCCGGACAAAAAGAAAAATATTTAGTGGCCGCTAAACGGTTGAAGTGATCTGGTAAAAAATTTTGAGTCCCCAGTATATCACATAGCAAATTAATCCGGCAAGGCCGTAAACCTTAATTACCTTTCTGCGGTTTTGCACATCTTCCCACCACAACATTGCCCAGGGTTTAAATAATCCCACAACCAAAAAAAACAGGCACGCAATTGCCAACAGCAGGAAAAAAAGTTCAACTAATTCCATTGCCCAAAGGTATTGGTATCCAATGAGCGAAAAAATCCTGTGAATCCTTTAATCCAGTAAATCCTGATCTATATTTGCACCCCCGGCCACCGTGCCGGCTCACTTAAAGAATTGAGGGCGCACGATTTTTTGAACATGTACTGCGCGGATGGTGTAATCAAGACCGTAGCCGCAGGGATTCATGCGCCCAATCAAAAAAACATTAAAATAAAGGGCCTTTCGGGCAGTTTTGACGCGGTAATCGTAGCGAGTTCCTTTCGATTACATCCTCAGGATTACGTGATCATCCTTCAGGACAAAGAAGAAGCGGCTTATTTTCAAAATGACCTCCAGAATTTACTGGGAAAAGAGTTTCTGCTTTTTCCGATGTCGTACAAACGGCCGTACGAGTTTGATGAAATTGAGAACGCCAACATTCTCATGCGCGCGGAGGTTTTGAATCACGTTGCGAACAAGACCAAGCCTGAAATTATTGTCACGTATCCAGAGGCACTATCTGAAAGAGTAATTAACAAACGATCACTGGCTACAAATACTTTTTCGGTTAAACTGAATGAAAAGCTTGATATCAATTTCCTGGAAGAGTTTTTACACGGATATGATTTCGAGAAAACTGATTTCGTTTACGAGGCAGGGCAATTTTCCGTTCGTGGTGGCATCATTGATGTGTTTTCTTTTGCAAATGAACTTCCTTACCGAATCGAGCTTTTTGGTGACGAGGTTGACAGCATTCGATCATTTGATCCCGGTTCTCAACTCTCGGTGGACGTGTTGGGGCAAGTCAATATTATCCCAAACGTTCAAACCAAACTGATGCAGGAAGAACGGCAGTCCTTGCTGGATTTTATCTCTCCAACAACGAGGCTGTGGTTCAAAGATGTTCAACTCACACACGATGTATTGAACAAGTGCTTTGATAAGGCGCTGGCCGCGTTCGATAAAATGGTGCAGCAAAGCGGAACGAAAATTATTCTTCAACCCGAGCACTTATTTGATTCTGGTGAGTTGTTTGAAAAGAAAGCTGAAACATTTCAGCGCATCGAGTTTGGCAACCGCTTTATTTTACCCAATGCAGCTATCTTTGAATTAAATTCTTCTGCACAGCCATCGTTCAATAAAAATTTTGAGTTGCTCGCCAACAATCTCGTTGATCATCAAGGGCAAGGTTACCGCAACTTCATTGCAGCCGACATGCCCCGACAGCTTGACAGATTAAAGGAAATTTTTGAAGAAATCCATCCTGAGCTTTCTTTTCAACCGATGGAGTTTGCGCTGCGCGATGGTTTTGTTGATCAAACATTAAAAGTTGTTTGCTACACTGATCACCAAATTTTTGAGCGCTTTCACCGCTATCGCTCGCGCGAAAAATTCTCGAAATCAAAAGCGCTAACGCTTCGCGAACTTTACACGCTTCAGCCAGGTGACTTCGTAACGCACATCGATTACGGGATCGGGAAATTTGCCGGCCTTGAAAAAAAAGAAGTTAATGGTCACGAACAGGAGTCGATACGATTGGTGTATCGCGACAATGATCTTTTATATGTGAGCATTCACTCACTCCATAAAATTTCTAAATACTCAGGAAAGGAGGGAACGCCTCCCTTAATCAGCAAACTCGGTTCACAGGAGTGGGAGAATAAGAAAGCAAAAGTTAAAGGGCGCGTTAAAGACATCGCAAAAGAACTCATTGCGTTGTACGCAAAACGAAAAACAGCCCCAGGTTTTGCCTTTACACAGGATAGTTATCTGCAAGCTGAGCTTGAATCATCTTTCATTTATGAAGATACTCCTGATCAGGCCCGTGCTACTGATGACGTGAAACGCGACATGCAGGAGGCTCACCCAATGGATCGCCTGGTTTGCGGTGATGTGGGTTTTGGCAAGACAGAAGTGGCAATTAGGGCTGCATTCAAGGCTTCCACAGATGGAAAACAGGTTGCGGTGCTCGTACCAACTACCATTTTGGCGATGCAACACTTCCGCACTTTTCAGGAACGACTCAAAAATTTTCCTGTCAAGGTCGACTATGTTTCTCGCTTTCGCTCAGACAAGGAAGTGAAAAAAATCGTTGAGGATGTTAAGGAAGGGAAGATTGATATTTTAATAGGTACACATAAAATCATCAGCAAGGATTTTGAATTTAAAGACCTCGGCTTGTTGATTGTTGATGAAGAACAAAAGTTCGGAGTAAAAGTAAAAGACCGTTTAAAGGAATTGAAAGTAAATGTAGATGTACTCACACTTACTGCTACTCCGATCCCGCGCACATTACACTTCTCGTTGATGGGTGCACGCGACTTAAGCATCATTGCAACATCTCCTCCAAATCGTCAGCCTGTAACAACTGAGTTGCACACGTATGAAGAAACAATTATTCGAGATGCAGTGAGTAATGAACTCAAGAGGGGAGGGCAGGTATTTTTTGTTCATAACCGCGTGAACGATATCGAAAGTGTGGCCAATGTTATTTTTAAACTTGTTCCTGATGCAAAGATTGGAATTGCACACGGACAAATGGAAGGTCATCAACTGGAGCGGGCGATGATCAGGTTCATTGACGGTGAGTATGATGTTTTGGTTTCAACTAATATTATAGAATCAGGTCTCGATATTCCGAATGCCAACACTATTATAATTAACCAGGCGCATATGTTTGGTTTATCAGATCTTCACCAAATGCGTGGACGTGTCGGGCGATCAAACAAAAAAGCATTTTGTTATTTATTAACTCCGCCTGCTTCCCTTCTCACTTCCGATTCGCGTAAGCGTTTATCAGCATTGGAAGAATTTTCAGAATTAGGCGATGGCTTTAAAGTCGCTATGCGGGATCTTGATATTCGCGGTGCCGGAAATTTATTGGGTGGCGAGCAAAGCGGATTCATCAATGATCTCGGATTTGAAACCTATCATAAAATTCTGGATGATACTATTCAGGAATTAAAGGAGACCGAGTTCAAAGAGTTGTTCGCGGTTGAACTGTCAGAAAAAGCAAAGTTGATCGTACAGGATTGCGTGATCGAAACCGACCTCGAGATTTTGATGCCCGAAACGTATGTTAACAATACAAGTGAACGTTTACAGCTTTACGCGCGTCTTGACAACATAAAAGATGAAGATCAACTCACCAAATTCAGTACTGAGCTTGTTGATCGTTTTGGAGAAATGCCCGCACCTGTTCAGGAACTTGTTAACTCTGTTCGGCTGCGTTGGCTTGGTGAAGAATTAGGGTTTGAAAAAATCAGTTTAAAAAACGAACGCTTGCGCGGATACTTTGTATCGAATAATGACAATTATTTTAACTCACCTGTTTTCGGACAAATTTTGCAGTTTGTTCAATCGCATTCGCGTCAATGCAAAATGAGAGATCAGGCCGGAAAAGCATTACTGGTAATTGAAGATGTAAAAACTGTTGACAGCGCTATTGAATTGCTCAATCAAATGATCGGGCGCTTATCTAAGTCCGTCAGTGAAATTCCTTCCAAATAAGGCTCTACACCAGAAAATTGATCAAATGCATTGATCATCAAAACCTTCTGGTATTTCGTAGAATAAAATACCTCGATAAAGAAATCATCCGCGCTGTACAAAAAGACCTTGCAATCACCTAAAAACCGGTACGTCAGGTAGTGCCCATAGTAGGTAACAGCGTCACACTTCTTCTCAAAAGTCAGGGTGCGGAAATCATGAATATTTAACATAGCAGAGAATCGTATTTTCAATACGATCCGGAAAACTCATGCCACTTAATTCAACTCCAATTTCTGCAGCCTAACGACTGTTTTTGCTCATTTAGCGCACTGTAATATTCCGATTTTGGGAAGTTGTTTTCCCGAAACAATACCTAATAAACTATTCCGTTTAATGAGTCCAGGCATTGCTTTAAAGGTTGTATTAAAGATTTATCAATAAAAAGGCTTCTGCTTGGAAAACACACATTTATCTCTCTATATTAGCATTTGGTTTAAAATCGAAACTTACATGAAGACTTGCCTTAGAGTCCTTTTATTTCTCACCGCTAGTTCCCTGGTCCTTTCGGGATGTAAACTTTTTGGTGGTGGTGGCGGTAAGCCCACAGCTCAAAATCCCGGGCAAATAAGTACTGCAACGGGTTTAGCTTATAATGATGAAGATGCGGGGGGCTTCATGGTGAACCCGTATGAGGGTCAGCCAGATGCTCCAAACATGATTTTCATTGAGGGTGGCCGCGCAGTGATGGGCTCATTTGAAGAAGATGTGATGTCATATCGCGACAATATTGAAAGAACTGTTTCAGTTGCTTCCTTCTTTATGGACGAGACTGAAATTGCAAACATTCACTGGTTAGAATACCTGCACCATTTAGCGAAAGACTCCTCTCAGGAAGTGTATGCTGCCGCTAAACCTGATACTACTGTATGGATTGGAAAATTAGCATTCAATGATCCGTATGTTGAGCACTATTTAAGATATCCTGGTTTCCGTTACTTCCCGGTTGTGGGTGTAACTTGGACTCAGGCAACTCAGTTTGCGCTATGGAGAACCCGTGCCGTAAACAAAGCATTGGCTGAAAATGCTGGCGAAGAATATGCAGAAACTGATGGACGTATTCCTCTGGAGTCTGGTATCGTTGTTCCTTCTTATCGTCTTCCAACAGAAGCAGAGTGGGAGTACGCTGCACAAGCAATGATCGGAACACAGTGGTTAGAAGAAATGCAAACACACCAACGCGTTTATCCGTGGGATGGTCACGCAGTTCGTAACCCTTATGGAAAGCAGATGGGTTACATGCTTGCAAACTTTAAGCGCGGTCGTGGTGACTATGCGGGTATTGCCGGTCGCCTGAATGACGGTGCGCTGATCACTTCTTATATCTATGAGTTCCCTCCGAATGATTATGGATTATACAACATGGGCGGTAACGTGAGTGAGTGGGTACAAGACGTTTATCGTCCAATGACCTTCCAGGATTTTGATGATCTTAACCCTATCCGCAGGGATGGATTTTTGGATGATGCGAAAGACTATAACAACAACTTGATTAAAGATCCTGCAACTGGAGAGTATACTCCGCGTAACGTTGAAAGCTTCACTTCATTAGTAACTGACCGCGCTCGTGTTTACAAAGGCGGAAGCTGGAAAGATGTTGCTTACTGGATGTCTCCTGGTACAAGACGATACCTCGATCAGGACAGTGCAACTGCTACTATTGGTTTCCGTTGTGCGATGATCAAAGCTGGTTCGAACTACTAACAATAGTCAAAAGATTATATCAAAAACCCCTTCTGGGCACCCAGAAGGGGTTTTTTATTTGCCATCATCTGTATAGGCAATGCTTGCAACACTGACCGTTGCGGCTCCTTGCGCTAATAAAACCTGACAACATGCTTCGATAGTTGCGCCCGTTGTAATGACATCATCAACTAAAAGCACATGCTGATTTTGTATTTGATGGATGTCGTTCACCTGAAACACCTCGCTCACGTTTTGCCAACGATTTAATTTCGTTTTTTTGGTTTGGGTTTCTGTTTTGACCGTTCGAATGAGTGCATCAGCAAGTGGAGCATTCAGACTTTTCGTAAGTCCTTTTGCAAATTCTTCACTTTGATTGTAGCCTCTTTTTCGCTTGCGAGTCGGGTGTAGTGGCACAGGAACAATGACATTAAACTTTTGATCGAAACCCGACTGTTGCAATTCTTCTCCGTATACCTCACCAAGCATTTCGCCAAGCTCTGGATGGTTGCTGTACTTCAGTGCATGGAGGAGTTGTTGAAGTCTTCCTTCTTTTCTGAAAAAGAAAAAGGCAAAAGCGTGATTCAATCGAATTCGCCCATTGAGTCTCGCAAATAGCGCATTCTCAGGATCCAGGTGGTATTGTGTTCGGGGAAATTCAAGCATGCAGCGGCTGCAAACACTTTCTTCGCCCTTCATCAATCCCTCGTGACATGCGAAGCAATACCTGGGGTAAAGCAGGGATACGAAATCGACCAGTACGTCTTTTGCAAATGATTTCATCGTTACACTTTATATTTGCCTGCAAACCTTTTTCATACGAATGGGGTTTTCAAAATAATTACAACGTAACACTACTATGGGATTAGTCGAAGACTTTAATGCATATCGGAGCAAAATGAATGAGAAAATTTTAGGCTCCGATGGTCTGATCATAAAACGAATTTTCAATCTTGATACCAACGCCTATACCGAAGGTCACCTCGACATCAAAAGCAAAGAGCTTATTGGTTTAACCTGCTCCCTTGTTTTGCGTTGCGATGATTGCGTGAAATACCACCTGGGAAAATGCAAAGAAGTTGGGTTCACCACGGCAGAAATTAATGAAGCGATGGGTGTGGCAACCTTAATTGGGGGAACCATCGTCATTCCACATTTGCGCAGGGCATTTGAATTTTGGGAAGAATTGCAACATGTTTAAGCGGGATCTTGATTTTGAACGAAGGTGGCAGGCATTGCTCAATACTATTCAAAAGAATATTGGGAAAAAGCCGAAGGACCTGAATGGGGTACTGTTCCTCATCGGGGTGCAGGAATTAGGTGGCGGGTCGCGGGTTTTTTCGAAGGAAGAGAAACAGGATTTAATGCATATCGCTATTTGTAAGGTTTTGAGCCTGTCAGGTTATTACGTTTTGGATGGATTAGACAAGGAGGG
>DASTYM010000537.1:0-11499 GCA_035764995.1 Cyclobacteriaceae bacterium
GAACTGGCATGAACGTGAAACAGCCGAAATGTTTGGAATAAAATTTACCGGTCACCCAGACCCAAGAAGATTGCTGCTGCCAGCAGATTGGGAAGGTTACCCGTTACGAAAAGATTATCAACATCAAGAACTTTACAGAGACATAAAAGTCAAGTATTAACATGTGGTTATCATTGCCTACTGCTTACTGCCTAATGACTAATACCTAATGACCAATGCCTAATTACTGATGACTAATTACTAATGACTAATGTCTAACTAAAAATGCCCACCGATCAAATCCAATACAAGTACAAGCCAACCAACCTGGCGGATTCTGAACCGAACAAGTTCAGAGAGGATGGATTGCGTTCGGAGGAAATGATCATCAACCTTGGTCCACAACATCCGTCAACACACGGTGTATTGCGATTGGAAGTATTGATGGACGGTGAGATCATTCGTGAAGTCGTTCCGCACTTGGGCTACCTGCATCGCTGTTTTGAGAAGCATGCCGAAAGTGTTCCGTACAATCAGGTTATACCGTATGTCGACCGGATGGACTATGTGGCTGCTATGAATTCGGAGCATGCTTATGCTATGGGTGTTGAGCGTATGCTTGGCATCACAGATCAGATTCCTAAACGGGTTGAATACATCAGGGTTTTGGTGGCTGAACTCAATCGAATTGCATCACATTTCATCGCCATCGGTACGTACGGAATGGATATTGGTGCCTTCACACCGTTCTTTTGGGTGATGCGCGATCGCGAGCATATTCTGAGATTATTGGAATGGACATGCGGTGCGCGCCTTTTGTATAATTATATCTGGATAGGTGGATTGTATTACGACACTCCCGTTGGTTTTGAGGAACGCTGTGATGAATTTATTAAATACCTCAAGCCTAAGCTGACTGAATTGGAAACGGTACTGATTGAAAATGAAATTTTTGTTCAGCGCACTGCGAATGTAGGTGTTTTGCCACTTGACCTTGCTATCAATTATGGTGTGACAGGCCCGATGTTGCGAGGATCTGGTTTACGTTTCGATTTGCGAAAAGTGGATGGTTATTCAGTGTATCCCGAATTGGATTTTAACATCCCCATAGGTGTTGGAAAAAAAGGAACCGTGGGCGATTGCTGGGATAGAACCTGGGTGAGAATGCAAGAGGTTCATGAATCGGTGAAGATTATTGAGCAGTGTCTGGAGAAACTTCAAAAGGAATATAAGCGAACAAAAGAGTTTGATCCCCAAGCCGTGGTTCCGAAAAAGATTCGTCCGCAAGCACAGGATTTTTATGTGCGAGCCGAGAACCCCAAAGGCGAACTCGGTTTCTTTTTCCGTGCAGATGGTAAAAGTGATATTCCGCTCCGGTGCAAAGCACGAGCAGCCAGTTTTTCCAACCTTTCTGTATTACCCGAAATCAGCCGAGGTATCCTGGTTGCCGACCTGATCGCCATCATCGGTTCCATTGATGTAGTGATGGGTGAAGTTGACCGATGATTACGTAACTTAGAGCATTGCCATGCTCAGGATTCTCAACACATCTCAAATCAAAGCACTTGACGAATACACGATCAAGCACGAACCCGTTGGGTCAATTGATTTAATGGAACGCGCTTGCCACGCTTTTGTTTCCTGGTTCACACTTCATTTCGATGTTACAAAAACGGTGGGAGTAGTGTGCGGCACTGGAAATAATGGAGGTGATGGATTGGGTATTGCCCGATTGCTAATGGAGTGGGGCTTTCAGATAAAAGTTTGGGTTGTGAGAGGTTCTGTTCCGGAATCGGCTGATTTTAAAATCAATCTTCAGCGCTTAAAGACGGAGGTCATAGATATCAAAACAGCAAGCGATAATTTATTTGCTGATCAACATATTTTAATTGATGCGATTTTTGGTTCGGGCCTTTCAAGACCTCCGGAAGGGATTTATTCAGATGTAATTAAAAGTATCAATCGGGTAAATGCCATTCGGATTGCCATTGATATTCCATCTGGATTAATGGCCGATAAACCCTCAACAGGAGAAATTGTTCAAGCGCATCACACCATTACGTTTCAACTTCCGAAACTCTCTTTCTTGTTACCCAAAAGCGGATCGTTTGTTGGTGAGTGGCGTATCGTCAACATCGGACTGGATGAAAAATTTATCATGCAAGCCGAAACAAACTACTTCCTTTTGGAACAGAGCGACATGAACGCCATGCTGCACGAGCGGAAAAAGTTTAGCCATAAAGGAAATTTTGGTCACGCCTTATTGATAGCTGGAAGCTATGGGAAAATGGGGGCGGCTGTTCTCGGTGCGCGGGCTGCGATGCGCTCCGGAGTAGGTCTGCTCACAGTTCACATTCCCAAGCGGTGTTATGAAATTATCCAAACATCCGTACCTGAAGCCATGGCAAGTGTTGATAAGGCCGATGATTGGTTCTCTTCCGCACCTGACACAAAGAATTTTGTAACGGTTGGTATTGGTCCAGGCATCGGACAAGAAAAGCAATCCGCGCAAGCGTTAAAAGATTTGCTTGTGAAGGTTAATAAACCTGTTGTAATAGATGCCGATGCGCTTAATATTCTCGGGGCCAACAAGGAGTTGCAGAAACTCATTCCGGCCGGCAGTATTCTTACACCCCACCCGAAGGAGTTCGAAAGAATGGTTGGAAGTTGGACAGATGATTTTGAGCGACTCCAAAAGCAAATCGATTTCTCAAGGAGAACTAAGACCGTTGTCTTACTGAAGGGAGCTAACACTTCAATTTCAACACCAGAAGGAAAGGCTTATTTTAATAACACCGGAAACCCCGGAATGGCTACCGGAGGCAGTGGCGATGTGCTTACGGGTTTGGTTACCGGTCTGTTGGCGCAGGGATATACATCAGTGGAGTCGGCCCTATTGGGAGCCTGGATTCATGGATTAGCAGGGGACAGGGCTGCTGTTAACAAGGGCACGGAAACGCTGATTGCCTCGGATATAATTGACCATTTACCGGAAGCTTTCGCATTATGTCGGTAAAAGTTGTGACTGATTTAAACCTTTTGGATTAATTAAGCATCTAATAAATTGAACGAAACGAACATTTTAAGTAGTTATTGCGTATAAAAACTGGTAATGCGACCCCTGAACCTCATATTTCTGCTGATTTTGACCTTTACATGCGAAGTAGCCTTCGCACAACCCGCGAGGTATGAACAGGGTATTCCCGAACGAGCCGATCTATCCAAATCGATTTCAATTTACCCGAACCCGGCTGTCGACTTTTTGAACGTTAAGTTGGGTGAGCTGAACGCTCATCACGCGAGGGTTACGCTTTATAACATCCTGGGAAATGAAGTGCAGGCCGAGGTGGAAGTGGTAGAGGATCACGAAGTAAGGGTGCGTGTTAAGGAACTCTCAACCGGCTATTATTTACTTGCCGTTCGTGACGACAAAACCCAATTCCGCGGTACTTATAAATTCCTGAAGCGATAATCGTTATACCAGCGTTTTGATTTTACTCACAAAGCGATCAATCTCTTCCTCTTTTGTATCAAACGCACACATCAGTCTCACTTCACTGGTTTTGTCATTCCACACATAGAAGAAAATCTCTTTCTGTAGTTCAGCAATAATTTCTTTTGGAAACACCGCAAACACACCGTTACCGTCTACAGATTGCGTAATCTTTACTTGTGGAATTGTTCTCAATCCCTTTTCAAGTTTTTTAGCCATCGCATTTGAGTGTGCAGCATTGCGTTTCCATAAATCATTTGTCAATAGTGCTTCAAATTGCGCACTGATAAAACGCATTTTTGAATGAAGTTGCATTCCTTGCTTTCTGCGATAATAAAAATCTTTTGTCAGGTCTTGGTTAAAAATCAGAATTGCCTCACCGAACATCATCCCGTTTTTTGTTCCACCAAAAGAAAGAATATCAACTCCTGCATCGCATGTGAATGATCTGAAATCTTTACCTAAACTCACCGCGGCATTGCTGATTCGTGAACCATCCATATGCAAATACAACTTGTATTTTTTAGACAGGGCAGAAAGTGCTTTTATTTCGTCAACCGTGTAAACCGTCCCATATTCGGTTGATTGTGAAATGGAAATCACTTTAGCTTGCGGGTGATGCTGGTCGCCAAGGCGGATGATTTTTTCCTCGATCTGAGCCGGGTAAATTTTCCCGTCCGTTGTGGGGACTCCAATTAGTTTACAACCCAAAAATTTTTCTGGAGCAGTGGATTCGTCTACATTGATGTGTGCTAACTCAGAGCAAAGTATTGAATGAAAAGATTGTGTAAGCGTACTTAAACCCAACACATTCGCTGCTGTACCGTTGTATACAAAAAACACTTCAGTTGCATCGCCAAAATGTTTTTTAAAGAGCTGGATAGCACGGGCGGTAAATTCATCTCCTCCGTATGAACCTTGATGCTCGTGATTGGCACGTGTCAAGGCTTCCATCACCTCAGGGTGTACACCCGAATAGTTATCGCTGGCAAATGTTTTCATAGCTCAATACTAAAAAGAAAAGCGCGTTCCGATGGACGCGCTTTGAAAAATTATTTTAACGGCTATTAATCTAAGCCAATCATCATGAATGCTCCCCAATAGATAGGCTCCGGGAATTCTATTCTCAATTCTTTCTTGGCATCAATAAAGCTCTGACGGCTGTTTGCTGAATTCAGCCACTTCTGATAGAACTTGAGCATCAGTTTCTGAGTGGCATCGTCATCCACCTTGAACATACTCATGATCAGCGTTTTTGCCCCTGCTACGAGGAATGCCCGTTGCAAACCATAAACACCTTCTCCAGACTCCAATTGGCCCAACCCGGTTTCGCAAGCGCTGAGCACCACTAAATCAGTTTTATCAAGGTTCAAGTTCATGGCTTCATACGCAGTAAGAATGCCATTCTCCATATTGAAGTTGTAGTCTGTTTTATCCAATAAATCGCCTGCACCTTTTAACAAAAGCCCGGTGCGCATGAGAGGATTCTGCGTTAACTGCGCCTCGTTACTTTCCATTTCACTTCGGGTGGTTGTTTGTTCATTAGGTTTGTAGAACCCATGCGTGGCCACATGGAAAATCTTTGGACTGTTTAATTCCTTAATTTTTTCTTCCGTGGCGGTTTTTTCTACATATTCTTTGGTGTCCCAGCCTTTTTGTTTTAATAAAAACTGGAGCTGAGTAATTTCTTTCTCAGTACCAGGCAGTGGGGTAATATTGTCATCTGCGGAAGCGGTGAGATAGAATGATGGATTACCAAACATCGATGCGGTGTTATCTGCCGAGTTGCGCGACTTGATCTTACGCAGGTAAATATCCTTTGTGTTGCTCACCAATACGATGTTCGAATTGTCTAACACATACTTTCCATCCGGAGTTGGAATAGCTTCAAGGTTGATTTGGTTGTACACGCCATCTGCCGACAAGTATACAGTTGAGACTTGTCCAATTTCTTTTTGAATAGGCCCCCAGAATACATCGTAGGAAACGTTATCAGGAATCATTCCGATGATCGCGTTCCTATAATACTTGAAAAAGCGAGTCTCCATTTTATGACCATCATTCAGCGTTAATGCTTTTGGTCTGTTGAAATCACTTTTCAGATACAAGGCTGCATATATCACCGAGTCTGTAAAGTTGTGATCGAAATAGCGGAAGCGGACCATTTCAATAGCGACTTCATTTGGTTTCAATGCTTTCTTTACGTCTTCATACGTGATTCTCCTGTTATCGAAACTCTGACTGAATAATTCTGATTTCTGGCTTAAATCTTTTTCAAGACGTTCTACTTCTTGCGTGAGCGAAGCAGGGTCAATTTCATTTTCTACCAGTTGTGCCGGGCTCATTGAAAGTGCCAGCGTCAACAATTCTTTTTTCTGTACCCATGTATTGTACTGATTTTTTAAGTCCTCATCGGTGCTGTTCATGATTCTTTCCCTAATCTTAATAGAGGAACTCAACAGCAAGGCCTTTGTCAGGAGCTGGTAGGTGTAAACTTTTCCGGACAGGTCTTTGAAGTCATCGAGCTTACTGAAAGCAAGGGTATTGTAGAATTCAAAGTCACCCTTGATGGTGTTCCAGTACTTGGCTTTTTCACGTTCGCTAAGCGCGGGGAAATATCCTTTAATGAAGTTTTCGTAATTACCCAGCGACTCTTCAATGAGTTTCTTAGACCGCTTATAATCTTTTTCCATGTAGTACACCTTGCTCAGCTTTGAAAGCACTTTCACATATTCAGGATGGGTTGAACTGAAGAATTTTTCATAGAGATCTTTTGCCTTCGTATAGAATTCGTCAGCCTTTCGGTAATTCTTTTGCTGGTAGTAAACATCACCCGTCAAAGTGTAAATGCTGGCCGCGTTGATGTTATTTTTTGTACCGGTTTTAGCTTTCCAAATACTCTCAGCAATCGTAAGTGAGCTAAATGCGATGTCGTATTTCTTTTCGGAGATGTACAACACAGCCATGTTTTTAAGTATTTCTGCATACTGCGGATTGTCTTTACCAAGTTTGTTGGCCATGATATCCCGCGATTCGAGCATGAGTTTTTCTACTTCCTTCTTGTCATCGCCTTTGTAAAATTTAATGAGAGCAAGTTGTGATAACGACCGCGCAACCTCCACATGGTTTCGGCCAAATTGCTTTTCCTGACTAACCAATGCCAGCTTAATGTTGGTTTCAGCTTTGTCGTAATCTCCAAGGGTGTAATAGATATCGCTCAGGAGCTTTTGAGTAGGAGCGGTTTTTGTTGAATTTTCGGTATAGGTCTTAACAGCTATCTGATTAACCCGGTTAGCAACTTTTTGAGCTTCGGTGTAATCTCCTTTTGCCAGCATGATCCGGCCTTTGTTCACCAGCGGATCAATCAACCGAATGGAGGCAGCTCCATAAAGTTTTTCATATTCAATCACCAGCGGGTTCAACAGCCTATCTGTTTGTGAATATCTTCCCAACTGGATAAATAAAGTAGAAAGTTCTTCAGCTGTAGATAGCTCGTTGCCAATTGGAACGTCAGCTTTTGAAATGAGTTTGCGTGAACGGTCCAGGTTATCCTGTGCTTCATCAAACATTCCTTTGATACCGAAAAGTTTGGCCTGTGTTTCGATCGAGTGAATGTATTGCGCAATGCGATTGTTATCTTTTTTGTACCCTTCTAATATTTTAATCGAGCTGTTAATATTTTCTTCAGCCTTATCATACTGCCCAAGTTTGATTTGTAATTGAGCTACGTTATCTAATTCAACCCCATACTCAGGGTCGGTATCTTCATATTTTGATCGTGCAATATCCCGGGCTTTGTCCAAAGTGGAGGATGCAAGATTGTAATTATCGGTAAGTTCATACAGGACTGCCAGACTGTTCAGAATCGTCAGATGATCTTTGTACTTGGGAGCAATTTCTTTGGAAACAACATTGATATAACTCTCGTCAAAAATTTTTCTAGCCTCTTCTATTTTATTTGTATAGCCAACATAAAAGCTGGCAAGTGCTATTCTCGATAAGTGGTATTCGATGGAGTTCTCACCGTAAAGTTCTTTTTTAATCTCATGTACCTGGTTGATGTAGTTGTCAGCGTTGGTGTATCGCTTTGTTTGAATCGACATGTCATACAAAAACTGAATGGTGCGAATGGTCGTACTGTAGTTCCTTGGCAGTGCAGCAGAGTTGGTGATTGACAATGCTTCTGCTTCCAGGTTTTTGGTTTTTTCTTTCTGAAGCTTGCTGTTGAATTCAACCGCTTTCAGGTTAATATTCATTAAGCTCGCCTTTGAAAAATATTTAGCCAGCATTCTGTCGTACTCTGATTTTAAACTGGAATAGCGGGCAGTGCTTTCTGTTCGTTGCAATTCTTCCAGGTAGGAGAGATAAATTTCATGTGCGAGCGGGGTGGCAGGCGATGTTTTTTTCTTGAGGTCGTCTAGCAAATTGCCATAATCAAGGTATTTCTCCTTGAGGTTGGCAGGCACCACTCCGTTGTTGTTCTCAACAAACATTTTGAGGTACAAATAGTCATTTCGCACCAGTGTTAAACTGGTTTCACCCAGGAACCGCTGCTTATCGCGAATCCAGTCGTGTGCTTTTTTGAAAGCGGGATCGCCCTGATCGATATCACCTTGTTTCGCATAAGCATAACCAATCAGTGTGAGCAGTCGTGCATAAGAACCAAAACGCGTGGCTAATTCTTCCTCGGGTATTCTTCTGTTTTTTATTTTCCCTTCCTCAACATAGGTCTCTTTATCAATCGCGCGCTCAAGAAAATACTTTTCATTTTCACGAAGTAACTTAAGCGCTTCGCTACTGAAACCCTGACCGATCAGTGTTTCAGCTAGTTCAAGATTAATTCTGCCCTTCAATACAAGATCTTCCGGTTTTACTTTCTCGTTGATGTCTAACGCCTGAAACAAGTATTCACGGCTTAATCGGTAGTAACCATATTGATTATAGATTTCAGCTACATCGGTCAGAATGCTGGCATGGCCATTGGTTGCATCGCCATTTAAAGCAGCGCTGGATGTAATAGCGTTATTCAAACTGGTTTCAAATCCTGTCAGGATACCTGCGTTCAGGTTTGTTCTTGCTTCGCGGATATAATAACCCGGCATATACCGATTACTTTGGCCGAGTTTAGCCACAACGCTTTTCTTGAATTTACTGAGCGCACTGAGCGCTTTTGAATAATTGCCATCATAATAATACTTATCAGCCTTCGCGAGTTGCTTGTCAAATTTTTTCTGGGAGAATGCTGTGGTACCTAAAAGCAGTGCAAAGATCAACACACCGATCAACCGGATAGCTTTCATGACGTTAGAGGGGTTTAGAGATTTTTGAATCTCTAAGCTATACATTTTATTTTTAAAAAGTGACCGAAAATGGAGTGTTCTAGGAATTATTCTGAATCAGTTTTTCCACAATTCCGCGGGCCGCATCGGTAATGATTGTGCCGGGGCCGAAAATAAACGAAACCCCCGATTTGTAAAGAAAATCGTAGTCCTGGGCCGGGATTACACCACCCGCAACCACCATAATATCTTCGCGGTTAATTTTTTTGAGCGCAGCAATTAACTCTGGTACAAGCGTTTTATGTCCACCTGCAAGACTTGACACACCAACAATGTGAACATCATTTTCGGCTGCCTGCATCGCAACTTCCTGCGGGGTTTGAAACAGTGGTCCGATATCAACATCAAAACCCAGGTCGGCAAAACTGGTTGCGATTACTTTGGCGCCTCGGTCGTGACCGTCTTGTCCCATTTTAGCGACAAGAATCCGGGGCCTGCGCCCGTCCAATTCAGCAAACTGATCGGAAAGTTTACGCGCTTCTGTAAATTCAGATTGATTTTTCATCGCCCCCAAATATACACCCGAAATAGATTTGATGGTTGCCTTGTAACGACCAAATGCTTTTTCCATGGCAGATGATATTTCTCCAAGGGTAGCACGCTTACGAGCAGCATCGATTGCTTTTTCCAGAAGATTGCCTTCGCCTGTTTCAGCAGTTTTAGTAAGGGCGTTTAATGCTGTTTCTACTTCCGCAGTGTTCCTGTCTTTTTTCAGTTGTTGTAATCTTTCAACTTGTTCAGTTCTAACCGCAGCATTATCAACTTCCAGAATATCGAAGTCAGGTTTTTCGTCCGACTGATATTTATTCACGCCAACGATCACATCGCGACCTGAATCAATTCGTGCTTGCTTAGCCGCAGCGGCTTGCTCAATGCGCATTTTTGGAATACCACTTTCGATCGCCCTGGTCATGCCTCCGAGCTTTTCAACCTCTTCAATTAACTCCCACGCTTTTTCTACAAGCTCTGCAGTAAGTGTTTCGATATAGTATGATCCACCCATCGGATCAACGACACGGGTTACACCTGTTTCTTTCTCGATGTAGAGCTGTGTATTGCGGGCGATACGTGCGGAGAAATCAGTTGGTAATGCAATAGCTTCATCCAATGAATTGGTGTGAAGTGATTGAGTGCCACCCAACACAGCTGCGAGGGCTTCCACACAAGTACGCGTCACATTATTGTATGGATCTTGTTCCGTTAAACTCCAACCGGAAGTCTGACAATGCGTGCGCAACGCCATCGACTTAGGATTTTTTGGATTGAATTGTTTTACAATTTTCGACCACAATAATCGACCAGCGCGCATCTTGGCAATCTCCATGTAGAAGTTCATACCAATGCCCCAGAAGAATGATAATCGCGGTGCAAAATCATCAATGGCAATTCCGGCTTTTATTCCAGAGCGAATGTATTCCAATCCATCAGCAAGCGTATATGCCAATTCAATATGTGCAGGTGCACCCGCTTCGTGCATGTGATAACCGCTAATGCTGATCGAATTGAACTTCGGCATGTGTTTCGAAGTGTATGCAAAAATATCCGCCACGATACGCATCGAAGGAGAAGGAGGGTAGATGTACGTGTTGCGCACCATGAACTCTTTCAAAATATCATTCTGAATAGTTCCATTCAGTTGTTGTGGTTTTACTCCTTGTTCTTCAGCTGCAATAATGTAGAAAGCAAGAATTGGAATCACCGCTCCGTTCATCGTCATCGACACCGACATTTTATCGAGCGGAATTTGATCGAACAGAATTTTCATGTCCAGCACCGAGTCAATAGCGACTCCAGCTTTTCCAACATCGCCTGTTACGCGTTCATGATCTGAATCGTACCCACGATGTGTTGCCAAATCAAAAGCAACAGATAAACCGCGTTGGCCTGCAGCTAAATTTCTTCTGTAAAAAGCATTTGAATCTTTCGCAGTAGAAAATCCAGCGTACTGCCGCACCGTCCAAGGACGAATTGCAAACATGGTAGCGTATGGTCCGCGCAGGTAAGGCGGAAGACCAGAAGTGAAATCAAGATGACCGAGATTTTTTACATCAGCTTTTGTGTAGGATGGTTTGATCTCGATCGTCTCTGGCGAACTCCAATTCTGGTTTCCGGTTTCCGGTTGCCTGTTGCCAGCACCGGAAACTGGAAACCGGAGACTGGCAACGACTTGATCAATGATCTGCTGCATAAGCGTCTCCACATAATATGATCCCGCAGTTGCATCCGCTACCTTATTAAAATGCGACTCTTCGCGTAAAATGTTCGAAACATTCCGTGCAATGCGGTTCATGTTTGAATCTTCTTCCTTTTCGGGGAAAGCAGTGAGCGCATCGCAACCCCCTGCAATGGCAGCCATACACGCAGTGGTGCTTTTCAGCATGTTGCTATGTGGCTGAAAACTTTCTTTTAGCCAGGCCTCGGTTCGGGAGTGAATAAAAATACTGTCAGTTTTCGATACCTGGTTCCACAGGAAACGTAGCGCTTTCAGTTTGGCGATTTCCACGAAGAAATCAGCACCGGCAGAAACGGAGAAAATGAATTTATGAGAAACGCTTTTTTCTTTTTCGAGAACAGGTTTCGATTTGTTTAATAATTCGGTGATCTGTGCAACAGGTTCTTCGCTTTCAGATGAGAATCCCAAAACTTTATATCCCGGCAGTGACTCAAATGCTGCTAGTAAGTCTGTAA
>DASTYM010000538.1:0-12335 GCA_035764995.1 Cyclobacteriaceae bacterium
GATAGGGGCAGCGCCACTCGTTCCATTCTTCAAACCATTCCAGTATTCCTGGAGAGTATTTCCGATTGGGGTGAGTGCACCAAGCCCAGTAACTACTACGCGCTTTAAAACCATGCTTCAGTAGATCGATGAAAAAAGAGAATATTTAGAACGAGATTATTTCTTCACGTTTTGCTCCAGGTACGAAATAGCCTGGCCAACGGTAGAGATGTTTTCTGCCTGATCGTCAGGAATAGAAAGGTTAAATTCCTTCTCAAACTCCATAATTAACTCTACGGTATCCAAAGAGTCAGCGCCAAGATCATTAGTAAAGCTTGCTTCGGGAGTAACTTCAGATTCTTCTACACCGAGTTTATCGATGATGATCTGTTTTACTTTTTGTGCGATTTCAGACATGTTTTTACAGTTTTAGTATTTAAAAATCAGTGCAAAGAAAGATATTTCATGCAATATTGTCAAACCTTTTTTAATCTTGGTACCAGAGGTCAAAATCCCTCTAATTCGGGTCGGAAATGAAGAAAAGTAAGCTTGTTATCGACTATGAATACGACTTTGAGTTGATCGGTATTCGGTCATCAGCGAAGGGGTACAAGCTTGCTTGGGAGCTTAACAATCACCTGGGAATACACCTGATCCGGCAGCCTGATTTGATGGTTGGCTTTAAAAAAGATGAAGAAAAAAATTTTTCTTTTTATGCCCATGAGACGCGTCTCAATCGATTGAAATTGTTCAAAAACAAACCAGTCGATTCTGATACGGGAAAGTATTTCCTGATCCCTGAATTTCATCACTTTGATTTTATACTTTTGGTTCAAATGGATGATTCAAATCAGCGTGAAGCTTTCCTTCAGCAACTCAAAACAATATCTTCGATTGAGTTGACTGCCACTATTCCACTGGACGGATTAAAATCTAAATCAAACTTTATTTTCTAGAACATTACAAGTTTATGACTGAACGAGTTTCTTACAACAAAACAAAAATTGTTGCCACCGTTGGCCCTGCCTCAAATTCAAAAGAAATGCTTCGGGCATTGGTGAAAGAAGGTGTAGATGTATTCCGATTAAATTTTTCGCACGGCTCCCACAGCGATCACCAGAAAGTAATTGACAATGTCCGTGAGATTAACAATGAATTGGGCTGCAGCGTTGCACTTTTACTTGACTTGCAAGGCCCGAAAATCCGGGTTCAGGAAATGCAACCAGGTATTGAAATTATTCCTGGTCAGGAGTTAACAATAACAACCCGCGAAGTAATTGGTAACAATGAGTTGGTGAGCACATCGTACGAGCGACTTCCGAAAGATGTTAAGACGGGTGACATGGTATTGATTGATGACGGAAAAATCGAATTGAAAGTAAAAGAGGTTCGTGATATTGACGTCATTTGTACAGTTGTATATGGTGGCCCCTTGAAATCAAGAAAGGGGATCAACCTTCCACAAACAAAAGTAACAGCACCTTCACTCACAGAGAAGGATATGCAGGATCTTGAGTTTGGATTAAAGAATAATGTTGATTGGATTGCATTGTCTTTTGTTCGCAAGGCAACAGACATTGAGATTTTAAAGGATATTCTGAATCGTCATCATTCAAACAGTCGCATCGTAGCTAAAATTGAAAAGCCTGAAGCACTTGAAAATATTGACGCCATTATCGAAGCAACGGATGCTGTGATGGTGGCCCGGGGTGATTTGGGGGTAGAAATCTGGATGGAGGAAGTTCCGATGGTTCAGAAGATGCTTGTAGAGAAATGTAACAAGGCTGCTAAACCGGTTATCGTTGCCACACAGATGATGGAGAGTATGATCGAAAATCCACGTCCAACCAGGGCCGAGACAAACGATGTGGCGAATGCGGTCATGGATGGTGCAGATGCGGTGATGCTTTCCGCTGAAACAGCTGCAGGTAAATATCCTATTGAGGTTGTGCGAAGTATGGTGCGCACCATTAACTCTGTAGAGAAAAACAAAAAAATGTATTACCACTTTCGCAACCTGGATCCGAACTCACCTATTTATATCCATGATAGTCTTGTGCAATCGGCCTGCAAACTCGCGCAGGACGTAGGTGCGAAAGCAATTGTTGGGATGACTTCCTCAGGGTATACCGCATTTAAATCGTCTTCCTACAGACCTAATACAAACATCTTTGTGTTTAGCAGCAACAAATCTCTGCTCACTACTATGAACCTGGTGTGGGGAACCCGAGCTTATTTTTATGACAAAGTGAACTCTACGGATGAAACAATTGCCGATGTAGAAAACATTCTCAAGCGTGAAGGCCACGTAAAAAGTGGAGATGTTTTCATCACGCTTGCAAGTATGCCAATTCAGGAAAGACAACGTACAAATACGTTGAAGATTAATGTAGTGAAATGATAAGTATGCAGTAGGCAATTGGCAGTAAGCAATTGTCATATTGCCTATTGCTTATTGCTTACTGCCTACTGCTTACTGCCAATCACTTACGGGGTTCCACCAAAATAACTTCCTCCCGCTCAACTACAACAGCCCCTGCAGGATCGCCTTTGCGTTTACGAACAAATTTTTTAGAAGTGTAAGCGACTGGGCATAGTGATTCAGTTTTTCTTTTTGAGTTGAACGCTGCTAATTGTGCTGCGCGTTCAATAACATCTTTTGGAAATTTTTTTCCTGATTGATACTTAATCACAACATGCGAACCGGGCACATCTTTAGCATGCAGCCAGAGATCTTCTTTAAATGTATACTTCAGGGTGAGGGTATCGTTGTGTTGTGCGTTTTTTCCAATCCAGATTTTAAACCCATTGTACTCAACTTCGTGGTAGGGTAGTGGGTTTTCTTTTTTCTCTGTCTCTTGCTTGAGTCCTGTGCTGGCAATAAAGCTTCGCAGACTTTTTAAGTCTTCAATCTTTTCCAGCGCGGCTAATTTTTCCTGTAACGAAGCTACCTGTTTTTGTTTTGCAATAAACCCCTCTGTAAGTTTCTGTATTTCAATCTGTTGGTTCTTTGCTTTCCGGTAGAAAACTTCCGCATTTTTTTGAGCAGAAAGATCTTTCTTTAGCTTGATTTCGATAGGCTTATTGTCATTATAAAAATTATTGAGCCTAATTTTCTCTTCTCCCAATTTAATCTGATGAAGGTTTGCCATGACAACATCTGCCCAGGTTTTGTAGTGTATGTCTTTTTCGAGCTCTTTCTTTTTCTGATTCGTTTTAACCAAATAATTGAGACCGTTATGAAGACGTGTTGTTAGTTGTGCAATGATTTCTTTTTTCTCCTGATAGAACGCGAAGAAAACTGTGTATTGAATGAAAAATTCGTTGCTTGCCTGAAGCGGATCTTTGAATTGCTTGATGATATCTCCATCAGGAAAAAGTGACAGCAGAAGTTTTCCTTCAACTTCCGTGATGTAGTACCCGGGCTTTTTTAAATAATTCAACAGGTCCTGAATCGATTGCCACTTTTCCACCACCGACTTTTCCTCAAAATTATTTCTGGCTAAAAAATTCCAGATTGGCTTGCCGAAGGTGAAGTACAGTTTCTGCAGATCAGCAACACTGGCTTCAAAAGTTTCGTAACTCCAATCAATTGCTCGATTCAGATTTTCAAGCACTATATCTGCATCCGTTGTCAAGTGATTGCGGAAAAGTTCTACCGATTTATCCTCATGAAACAAAATCAGGTTGGCTCGATTACCGTGCATCTTAAACAACAACCTGAATTCATTGCTAAAATTAATCGTGAAACTTCGTTCGTTATTGAATTGTGTTGTGGCCTGAACACGTTGACCAATGAGGTCTCCGAAAAGATCTACACTGTTTTTTCTGGCACGATTAAAATCTTCCGGAAACGACAAACAACAAAAATCAGCCTGTAGGCTGGCGCGAATAAAGAATGGTTTGGATGCAGTTTCAAACCGAATAATCAATTCATCTTTACTCTGACTGAAACATTCGGAAACTACAGCACCTGCGGCCTTCTTCTCAAGTTCGGCTGAAAGTTGTCGGAGGAAGTAGTAGTTATTATTCATGTAATCGGTAATCAGTAATCGGTGATCAGTAATCGGTGATCAGTATTCGGGTCACGAATGTAGTTGTAATCCAAAATCTCACTCCAACCAAAACCAAAACCGATTACCGTTTACCGATAACCGATTACCTTTAACTCTGTATAGTTAACTTCAAACCATCCATCGCTAGTTCAATACCTTTAGGCAACTCCTTGCTCACCTCAGCGTGCAATCCCATTTTATGACTAATGTGGGTGAAGTAAGCTTTTTCAGGGTTAATTTTCTTCACTACTTCAATTGCTTCCTGCAGGTTAAAGTGTGAAATGTGCTGCTCTCGTTGAAGGGCGTTGATCACTAAGGTTTGAGTGCCTTTCAGTTTCTTAAAAGTTGATTCATGAATTGCATTCGCATCGGTGATGTAGCTGAAGTTTCCAATTCTGAAACCCAAAACAGGCAAGTGAAGATGCATGACAGGTAATGGTGTAACGGGAATGCCATTCAGTTCAAAGGATGAATCCGTGATCGGGCGAAGGTCGAGGCGAGGGAGGCCTGGATAATTATCGGGACCGAAGATGTATGAGAAATCGCTTTTAATCTGGTTGAGCGTTTCGGTTGTGCCGAACACAGGCATGTTCATGTTTTGAAGGAAATTGTATGCGCGAACATCATCAATGCCTGAAGTGTGATCACGATGGGCATGGGTTAAAATAACGGCATCCAGTCTGGTAATATTTTCACGCAGCATTTGTTGACGAAAATCCGGACCAGTGTCTATCACCCAACTTTGCCCGTTGATTTCGACATGAATAGAAGTACGAAGTCGCTTGTCACGATAATCAAGGGACCGACATACCACGCAACTGCAGCCAATCACAGGCACGCCCTGTGAAGTACCGGTGCCCAGGAATGTTACCTTCAAGCTTTGACTTCTGTTTGGGTGAGTTCTTCGTAGAGCTTTTGGCTCTTTTCTGTAAACTTGGTGGTATCCAGCGTAATAATCTTCAGGATATCCATCAATGTATTGATCTTACCTTCGGTGGTATAGAATTTATTTACGATCATGACCTTCTGGTCCTTCAACAGGCAGTATCCTGATTTGAAATTTCCCTTCTCGTAGCGCAGAATGTAGTCCGACTCAGAAATCAGGTCCTCAATTTTGGTCAGATAACCGGTTGTGTATTTGATAGTGGTCATAGAAACAACAATGGCGCAAGATACTTTGATTTTAGGATTTACGAGTTACGATTTGCGATTTTTGTTTGGGTCTAAAATCGTACTTCGAACCTCGTAAATTGTACTTTTGTAAGATGGATTTTTCCGCCAAAACGCTGCTTGTCATTGTCGGGCCGACTGCGGTCGGGAAAACCGGTTTGGCGTTGCAGCTTGCAGAACACTTTAAGACTGAAATTATTTCGGCTGATTCCCGTCAGATTTACAAGGAGTTAACGATCGGTACCGCAAAACCAACACAAGCAGAATTGGCCAGAGTGCCCCATCATTTTATCGATAGCCATGCGATCAAGGAAGATTATGACGCGAACCGTTTTGGCGAAGAAGCACTGGCTTTAATCAATAGACTTTTTGAGCGCCACGACTATTTAATTGTGTGTGGCGGTTCTGGTTTGTACATCAAGGCGCTGCTGGAGGGTTTTGATGACATTCCGGAGGTTGCCGATGAAGTGCGCGATCAGTTGATTGAAGATTTTGAAAACAAAGGGTTACTGTGGCTGCAAAATAGAATGCGTGAACTGGACCCTGAACATTTTAAAACGCTTGACCAGAAAAACCCGGTTCGCTTAATGCGAGCACTGGAAGTAAAAATATTCACCGGAAAATCAATATCCACTTTCCAGACGTCCAAAAGAAAGCAACTGCCTTTTAAGGTTGTGAAGATCGGACTCGAGGTTGACCGCGCAGAACTTTATAAAAGAATTGATGATCGCATGGATAGTATGATTCAACTGGGTTTGTTTGATGAAGCGCAGCGATTGTATCCTTATAAAGACCAAAACGCACTACAAACCGTTGGCTATCGCGAAATTTTTGATTATCTCGATGGACAATATGACAAAGACGAAGCGGTGCGATTGCTGAAGCGAAATTCAAGGCGATATGCCAAACGGCAATTGACGTGGTTTAAGCGCGATGAGGAAATCGCGTGGTTTAGACCCGGTCAGACTAAGGAAATCATGAACTTAATCGCTGCCTCCCATGGGTGAGAAAAAAGTTCTCATCATCGCTTATTATTGGCCACCCAGTGGAGGGAGCGGTGTTCAGCGATGGTTGAAGTTTGTAAAGTACCTTCCATCATTCGGCTGGAAACCTTATGTCTTTACACCTGAAAACCCTGCGTTTGAACTGCAGGATGAGTCACTATTAAAAGATATTCCCGCGGAAGCAGAAATAATCCGGTTTCCAATTTGGGAGCCTTATGCGATTTTTAATTCGCTTTCCGGAAAGAAAGAAAAAAGTACCGGCTCGTTTATTCAAAAAGAAAAGCAGAGTTTCTTCCAGAAGATCAGTGTTTGGATACGTGGTAATTTTATTATACCTGATCCCCGCAGGTTTTGGATTCGACCCTCGGTTCGTTTCTTAACAGAATACCTGGATAAAAATCAAATCAACACGATCATCACCACTGGGCCGCCACACAGCATGCATTTGATTGGCTTGAAATTGAAAAAGAACAAGCCCTCATTAAAATGGATTGCAGATTTTCGCGATCCATGGAGTGAGTGGGGGCTGCTTGATAGTTTACGTGTTGGACTAATTGCTAAGAGTCTGCATCGCAGGCTGGAGAGAAAAGTACTTCAGCAGGCTGATGAAGTTATTACCATTACGCCCTTTTACGTAAAGCAATTCTCAAGACTTGGCGGTAGAAAAGTGGAACTGGTAACAAATGGTTTTGATGAAGCTGATTTTGTGAATTTCAAGCTCAAGAAGTCAGATAGATTTTTAGTTCGTCACGTTGGTATTGTTAACGATAAATGCGATCCACGCCCATTCATGAATGCGGTTGCAGAATTGTACAACAGGAATGAAGAAATAAGAAAAGTCATGACCATTGAATTTGTTGGAACGGTTCATCCTGCGTTCAAGGAATTTGTGAACTCAAACCAAACGATGGCAGCGTTTACCGTGTTCACCCACCCCGTGCCTCACAAAGAGTTGATGGATATTTATGCATCGAGCGCAGTGACTGTACTTATCTTAACAGGGTATAAAGATGCTGAGGGCTATATGCCCGGTAAATTATTTGAGTACATCGCTACCGGCCTTCCTGTGCTGGGTGTTGGGCCAGTGAATGGCGATGCGGCATCCATCTTGAATCAGGGACAAAACGGAAAAATGTTCGATGACAAGGATCAAGATGGAATTCAGAAATTTCTTGAAACTTGTTTTTTAAACTGGAAGACTTCGGATGCTCCCAGTCAAGGAAAAGCCTCACAGTTTTCACGTAAAGAACTTACAGGAGTATTGGCGTCATTGCTATCGCAGAAATAAAAATGACAGCGTCATGTCGAGAGCAGCGAGACATCCCCTTTTAGAACATTGCTGAAGGGGACATCTCTCTACTCTCGATGTGACGCTGAGTTTGTTGTTTGAGAAAGTCTACTACTACCAGATTTTTATTCTGTCTTCCGGCTTCTTGTAAAGTTTATCGCCAGGCTTAATATCAAATGCCTTGTACCAGGCATCCATGTTTACGGGTGCCCCAATTGTCCGATACTCTGCAGGTGAGTGCGAGTCTGTAACGATCAACTGCGCTTTTGTATCAGGCAACGTGTTTGATCGCCAAACCTGTGCCCACGAAAGGAAGAATCGCTGATCAGGTGTGAAGCCGTCAATCTTTTTATTTGACTTTCCCTGAGGTGTCATCTTGAAAGCCTCATATGCGGCATTCAATCCGCCAAGATCTCCAATATTTTCACCGAGCGTCAGTTTTCCGTTTACATGAACGCTGTCTAATACCGTGTAAGCATCAAACTGTTCCTGTAACAGTTTTGCTCTTTCTTTGAACTTGGCAAGATCTTCGGCAGTCCACCAGTTGCGGAGCGTTCCGTCTTTATCATACTGACTTCCAGAATCATCGAATCCGTGAGAAATCTCGTGACCGATTACTGCGCCTATGGCTCCATAGTTGAAGGCATCGTCAGCGTCCGGATGGAAGAATGGGTATTGAAGGATTCCGGCAGGGAATACGATTTCATTATTCACAGCATTGTAATATGCGTTCACAGTAGGAGGGGTCATCCCGAAGCGCTTTTTATCAACGGGCTTGCCAAGCTGACTTACCATGTCGTTATATGCCCACTGTGATGCATTGCGCAAGTTTTGATAGAACGTTTGATTAGTGATCACTAATCCATCGTATGTTCTCCACTTTTCAGGGTAACCGATTTTGGGTGTAAACGCTTTGAGTTTATCGAGTGCCTTTTGTTTGGTGGCTTCGCTCATCCAATCGAGTTTCTTGATGCGGATCTCATATGCTTTCACCAGGTTCTTGATCATTTCATCCATTCTGGCTTTAGCCTCTGGCTTGAAATGTTTCTCTACGTATAATTGACCTAATAATTCGCCAATTGTACCATCGGTTAATTGTGACATCCGTTGCCAGCGTGGTGTCATCACTTTCTGCCCGCTCATGACTTGCGTATAGGCAAAGTTGGCATCTACAAAAGGCTTGTGTAAGTAAGGTGCTGCAGAACGCAGTACATTCCACTGCAAATAGGTTTGCCAATCCGTAATCGGAGCATTTTTCACTAAGCTGTCAGCAATTGTAAAGTATTTTGGAGAGTTTACCAGGATGCTGTCCTGACCAGGGGTCTTCAATTTTTCGAGTGTTGCTTTCCAATCAAACGAAGGTGAAGTCTTTGCAAAGTCGCCAATGGCAAACTTGTTGTAGGTTTTGTAAGGATCACGCATTTCAACGCGGCTCATTTGAGCTTTGGCAAGAATTTTTTCCATTTTAAAAATGGTTTCTGCCTTTTGCTTTGCCGAAGCTTCTGACTCACCCGCGAGCGTAAATAAGGTGGTTACATACGTGTTGAATGCAGCCTGAATTTTTTGTGTACGAGCATCACTTTTTAAATAGTAGTCGCGGTCGGGCATGGAAGTTCCGCCTTGGGAAATTTGTACCACCATCACTTGTGGATGTTTGCGGTCCTGTGCAACAAAAAATCCGAAAAGGGGATTGGCAACACCCTGCGTCCTTTCCAGGATGATTTCATTCAACACTTCAGTCGGGTTTTGGACTGCACCAGCTCGTGTATAATCAGCGCGAACAGGGGTGAAGCCCGCTTTTTCTATAGCCATGCTATCCATACCTGCGGTATAAAAATCGCCCACTCTTTTTTTAACAGATCCCGCAGCAGCAGATTTATCGGCAGCAGCATCGTTTAGGATTACGCGTACGGCCTTGATATTAAAATCGCGAAGCTGGTTAAAAGCTCCCCAACGGGTTTCTTTGGCAGGAACCGGATTGTTTTTAAGCCATGTTCCTCCAGCATAGCCCATAAAGTCGGTACCCGGTTTAATGGTTGGATCCATGTTGGCAGGATCGATCAGTTTTGGTTTCGTTACCTCCTTCTGCGCAACGAGCGTAAAACTTAATAAGGTAAGAAAAATGAAGGTGAGTGTTGTTTTATTGAATGGAATAGAACGCATAGAATTTAAAATTTAGATGACTAAAGTATCATTAATTGAAAAACATCAGAATACCGCTTAAGTAAAAGCTTTAAAGCTTCCGGTTAAATCAGCTTCATGACTAAAC
Source organism: Cyclobacteriaceae bacterium (assembly GCA_035764995.1). Lineage (GTDB taxonomy): Bacteria > Bacteroidota > Bacteroidia > Cytophagales > Cyclobacteriaceae > UBA2336. Next base: position 9,766 of record DASTYM010000538.1, read on the forward strand.
TCCTACAGTACCAGTTTTGACTTTTCCTGCTCGTTTGTAATGGGCAAAAATAACCCCACCTGGTGTTACTACATTTTCTTTTAAAGTAAAAGCTGCCGGAATAGCCCCTTTGACAAATAGCCGTTTCCCTTTACCAAGTGTCAACGGATGAATGATGAGCCAGAGCTCGTCTGCTAAATCGTTCTTGAGCAGAATCTGAATAATTTCACTACTGCCCCAAACCTGGATGTCAGGTCCTTCTGTGTTTTTAATTTTTTTGATTGCTGCCGGAGTTTTAATGAAGACCGTATTATTTTTCCATCCAATAGCTATCGGATCCGAATTTTTCCTGGTTTTTGATAGCACATATTTAGTGCCTTCATTGATGCCCGGCCAAACGTCAGCATGCAATGGCCAGTACTTCTCCCAGATATTAAACGTTTTTCTTCCCAGCAAATAATCTGCAGGTTTCAGAAATCTTTCGAAGATCTTGCCGGAAGCCTCATCACCATAAGGCGCTGTCCATCCCCCATATTTGAAACCGCCTGATGAATCTTCTGTTGGACCACCCGGTGCCTGCATGACTCCGTCAAGGGTGATCATTGATAATACCGTTATTTTTCTCATACGACTGGTCTTTTTAAACCTTCCAAATCTCAGTATTAAAACTCGTATGATGACGGTATTAATGCGACAAAATCAATGGCTGAATGCGAAAGACTCCAGCGTCAATGCACAGCTGTAACATTTATTTTTTCAATCCCTTTCAGGTGTAATTCAATATGTTTGTCGTGAGCTTTGTTCCCGTATTCGCTGATGATTTCCAGGATGTCGTAGTCAATAAAATTACATTCGCTGCCATCAATAGTCAGCACACTGTATTCAGGTACTTCGTCTAAAGTTTTTCTTAGTTTCACTTTGTTTAAAAATGTCACATTGCTGTTTAGTTTGATATAGTACGTGTCAATTCCCTGGTGATGCGTTTTGGTAATTTTATATTCTGCCCTGAAATTATTTTGAACAATGAAATAGGTGGAAATCAAAAGTCCGATACTGACACCACTGAGCAGGTCTGTAGAAAGAATGACCACGATCGTAATTAGAAACGGAAGGAATTGTTTCCATCCCAAATTCCACATGCTTACGTGAAGTTTGGGCTTTGTCAGATTGTAACCTGTAATAAGAAGGATTGCCGCCAATGATGCATATGGAATTTTGTTCAGTAAAAAAGGAACAAATAATACAGCAAACAAAAGAAAGATACCGTGTGTAAATGCAGAGAGCTTTGTTCTTCCGCCTGCGTCAACGTTAGCGGCTCCCCGCACGACAACTGCTGTTATTGGAATTGCCCCTAAAAGCCCACAGGTCATATTTCCAATTCCCTGTGCTACCAATTCACGATTGATAGGCGTAATGATGTTTCGCTTGTCCAATTTGTCAATAGCTTCAATGCAAAGCAGGGTTTCTAAAGTCGCCAGTAAACCAATTACTAATCCGGATTTCCAAATTTCTACAGTTGAAAAGAGTTTTGTCATGTCCGGGAAGGAAATACTGGAGAATACATTGGCCGGAATGTTTACCAACTGTGTTTCGTTGAGTGAGAACGATGAAGCGGTTGTTGTAAAAATCATATTCACAATTATTCCGAAGATCACTATTACAAGTGGCGCAGGAATTACCTTTAACTTTTTTGCAAACGGTTGTTGAAGGAACACATAAATAATCAGTGAAATAACAGTTATCAGTATCGCACCGCTTGTAATATTCTTGTTGAGTTGCTCAAAACTGCCTAACAAATTCTCAGAGGAAAAAAGCTGGAGAAAGCCGGTTGTCCAAAAGTCGGGTTGGTTATAACCAATAGCCAGTGGAATTTGTTTTGAAATAAGAATAATGCCGATGGCAGCCAACATTCCTTTGATTACTGATGATGGAAAGTAGTTTGCAATAACGCCAAGTTTGAGCAGCCCGAGAACGAGTTGAAATAAACCTGCAACCAAAATCGCAAGCAAAAATACTTTATAGTCGCCAAGGGAAACGAGCGTAGCTGCAACAATTGGTGTTAGCCCCGCGGCAGGTCCTGAAACGGCCAGTTGTGAGCCGCTTATTAATGAGACTACAAGTCCACCGATGATACCCGATAAAAGTCCTGCATAAAGAGGCGCACCCGAAGCTAAGGCAATGCCCAAACAAAGAGGCAATGCAACAAGAAAGACTGAAAGGCCGGCAGGTAAGTCATGTTTAAGCCATATTATTCTGTAGTACTCTATTGTTCGTCTCACCAGGATTTAGAAATTAACTGATTCAAAGATAAATATTTTCAAGTACTAAGTGGTTGATCAAGGCCGCAACCCTTATGAATGTTTTACTTCTCAATATCTTAATGACCTATATACTTCTATACTTCAACATTCCTTTCATTTTTAAATTCATTTGTTCAATGTCGCTTGTTGTAAAGCTTTGCCCCTTATTGTGTCACATAAAAATAGCTATCAAAGCAATTTCACTTCCTGTTAAAAGTCACTTTTTTATTGATTATCCATCATGTTAATCGCTTGTTGGTGTGGTTTATTTAAATATTAGATCAACTGTGA
>DASTYM010000539.1:0-10770 GCA_035764995.1 Cyclobacteriaceae bacterium
TATACCGCATGATTGAAGGTGGCCAGGAGGTGGTATCGCACAACATGGAAACTGTTGGAAGACTTTACCGAATGGTGAGACCTCAGGCGAAATACGAACGGAGCCTGGAGCAGATCAAGCGAATCAGAGAAGCTGGCAAAAGAACAAAATCCGGTATCATGCTGGGTGTAGGGGAAACCAAAGAAGAAGTCTTTACAGCGATGGATCACCTTGTTGAAAATGGCTTGATGATCTTAACCCTCGGTCAATATTTACAACCAACCAAAATGCATTTGGAAGTAGCCGAGTTCATTCATCCCGATACTTTTGCGATGTATAAAGAAGAAGGTTTGAAGCGCGGATTAAAATACGTGGAGGCAGGACCGCTTGTTCGGTCATCCTACCATGCCGAGCGGCATGTGAATGTGCCCTTAAATTAAAATAATCATTATCGTCATTTCGAATGGAGCAGCAGTGACATGCGGAGATGCGTCCTGACAATTGTCGGGTGAGAAATCCCCAACCTAAGAATTGCGCACGTAGACGCAAGTTTTTATCACCTTAGTTTTCCAGGATTTCAATTTCAACTCTTACGTTGGATTGAGCCTGAGGGCTATGCTTGTCGTATAAGGGTCTTTTTCCTCCCCAAGCCTTTATCTCCATTCTGCTCTCATCGATTCCATTCGTTACTAAAAACTCTTTCACCACTTCAGCGCGTTGCTCTGAAAGCTCCTTTGCTGATCCAAGTCCGTCTTTCGTATTGTTAAGGGAAAAGTAATCTGTGTTGCCTTCTTCGAGGGAAATGATTCTTCCGTGGGCACCTCCGTTGGTATGGCCATGAATTTTTATTTTATACTTCGTATTTTCCTGAAGCATGGTAAGCAGGCTGGTTACTTCAAATCTCGATTCAGGGCGCATGATGGCAGCATCCTTGAAGAAAAAAACATTATACATGACGGCAATATCGCCTTTCTGCAAGCGAACCAGTTCAAACGGAATTACAGTGGTTTTACTTTCATCTACGCTGATACCGTCACCTACCGGGTTGTTGAAGTTGACATCACGCTGCACTTTCCGATAGCCAAATATTTCACACACAAAAGAAACGTTGCCATCTTTATTTTTAGGATCTGATATCCCTACCCGCTTATTTCCGGCAAACGTCCCAATTTTTCTGGAGCGTTCAGCATCAATCACATTCACATCTCCCTCTACTTCAACCTGATCATCAGACCTGAAGATTTTAAAAAAATATGCTTTACCTGTAATTTCAACTTCAGGGCTTTCTTCTACTACTTTATTAGAATCATTAACTGCAGCTTTCACTAAGCTTGCCCCACTTGCTGCTCCAACAGCCACAGTCTTTTCAATATTCGTTGGTGTTGAAACGAAAGGGTCGTTTGTTTTTACTTCAGCAATATTTTCAGTGGTTGCAGGATTTATATCCGAACCATTGCTCGCTATTGTTTCTGAACCAAAATTTCCATGGAACACCCATGTATCACTATAGGGAGAATCCTTTCGTAAACGAAGAGCCTCGTCAATCGCCTGTTGTTTGTCTTGGGTAGTAAGTACGTACACGTAGTACAGGTGGCGGTTTTGATTCATTTCGTACTTCGCATCCATATTTAATTGAGATGCCTTCGATGTGAAGTTGACAGCATTCTGTTGAATGGAGAATGCTCCGATCACAACATAATTTGAGTCATCCCGGTTGTCGATTTGGGCACCTTTAACCTCTACTCCCTCCATTCGGAAGGAAGAGAGCGCCAAAAAAATGATACCCAGTGCAAAAAATTTTGAGGTCTTCATAGCACTAAATAGGTTATTAGCAGGGCAAAACTATAGACTAATATAGTAAAGAATTAAGGAAATAGTAATAAAACCTTACGCATCAGAGGTTTACAACTTTGAAATAACTTCAAACTGGCGTTCTAACGCTTCTCCAGCCTCATCTACAATAGTGAGCGTATGCCTTCCTTCGCCTGGATTAAGGGCGATTTGGTGGTTTTTTTGGGTTTCTCCGATGAATTCTCCATCCAGGTGCCAATAGACTTTGGCGGTCGAGTTTCGGTGGGCAAGCTCGAAAACAGAGCTTCCGGGTGTCCCGTCTAAATCGCGTGGAATGAAAATTTTTGAATTAGGCTTTGGATAAATGAGGTCCATCCCCGAGACCATTGTACCGCTTTGGCAACCTGGCCTAAAAGGGGGCAATACTTTGTATGATAGATTCTTTGCTTTGAAATAGTATTCTTGGATGGGTGGCAAGACAAACCAATTCGTGTGCGCAATTTTATCCATCGACTCGCACGCACTGTTAATTTGGAATTTCTTGTCTTTAGTAAGGTGAATTTTCTTGTGAAAGGAACAAGCCGAAGATTCCAATCCTGGTTTGCCGACCCATACCACATTTCCGGCTTCACACTTATCGGTAAAACGCTGTCCGCTTTTTGAACAAACCATTATTTTCTGCATATCGGTATAAGGCTGTTGGAACCAACCAGCTGCCCTCAACTGCGAGAAAATTTCAAACATAACTGGTGCGGCTGTTTCTGTCCCTGTTAATCCCGGTCTTCCTTCTCCATCGGCATTACCAACCCAAACACCGACTGCATATCGGGGCGTAACGCCCACAGCCCATCCATCGCGAAAACCAAAACTTGTACCGGTCTTCCATGCAATTCTTTTTGAGCTCGAAAAATATTTCCAACCCGTTTCTTCGCCCGGGCGATATACTTCTTTCAACGCGTCAAAAGTTTCATAGATTGAGGCTGCACTGAACCATGAATTTTCTTCAATACCTTTTCCGCTTGAGGGTGCTGTTGAATTAACATAATTCGGTTGATGAAAATCACTTCGATCATATTTATTCTTCCAATGTGTATAATGACCATAATGATTCAGTGTGCGAGCCATGGAGGCATACATGCCTGTAATGTCCCATAGCGTGCCCTCGGCTCCTCCCAGGATTAATGATAGTCCGTAATGATCAGGTGGCTGATTCAGAGAACGCATGCCGATATTCTTAAGCAACTGGTGAAACCGTTCGTAACGATAATCGCGAAGCATATAAACTGCTGGCACATTCAGGGAGCGAATGATTGCTTTATCGGCAGCAACAGCTCCATCATACTCGCGATTGAAATTTTGAGGAGAAAATCCGTTGATCATGGTAGGGACATCGGGCAACAAAGTTTTCGGAAGAATTCTTCCCTCTTCGAGCATAGCTGCATACAAAAATGGTTTTAATATGCTGCCAGTACTTCGAGGAGAAATAATAACATCCACATCTGTTTGATGCTCTATATCGGTGTTCGTATTTCCTACGTACGCCAATACATTTCCCGTCTCTACATCAAGAATGATTGCAGAAGCATTAAAAATCTGGTTCCCTTTTAATCGCTGATGGTGATTCTCAACAACCTGTTCAATACTTTGCTGCAGACCCGCCTGGACGGTCGACTTAATTTTCTTTCCTTCTTTTCCATCCAGCACAGCATGCGTTAGCAAATGGCGTGCATATCGCGGCAACGGAAGTGGTTCTGCGGGAATAGGTTCAACAATGGCCAGTTCATATGTGAACTGATCAATTACATTGGTCTCTTTCAGTCTTGCAAGAAGCCGATTGCGTTTGGTTAAAAGCTTGTCCCGATTTTTTCCAGGATGAATGAGTGAAGGTGAATTAGGCAACACGGCCAGCATAGCTGCTTCAGCCCAGGAGAGTTCCTTAGGCTCACGACCAAAATATCGCCAGCAGGCAGCCTCGAGTCCAACAACATTCCCACCAAAAGGTGCATGCGAGGCGTATAAAGCTAAAATTTCTTCTTTGGAGTATCGCCATTCCAGTCGGGTAGCGAGCACCGACTCAATCATTTTTTCGAAAACTGTTCTGCCCTTTCCTTTCCTGGATAGTCGGATCACCTGCATGTCAATCGTACTTCCTCCACTGATGACTTCACCAGCCTCAAGGTTTTGCTTCATGGCGCGACCAAAGGAAAGCACATCCACACCGGGGTGGTTCCAGAATCGTTTGTCTTCATACGCAACAAGTGCGGTTGCAAATTTTTCAGGAACCGTATCCAACTCAGGAAAACGCCATTGGCCATCGGAAGCAATTGAAGCAGCAAGCAGTTCGCTTTGAAAATCTTCCAGCACGGTTGAATACGGGTCTTGAAATAAAACCGAAGGAAGGCAGAAATAATATCCAATCAGGAGGACCGAAAGTAATCCCAACAAATATTTTCGATATCGGACAACGACCTTTTTCATTCAAGTTTTACGGCATTCGGTTCGCGTGACGTGATGCCAGCAACCATTTCCCGTCTTTTTGCACATATACCTCGGTGTAGGAAAGGGCGAGTTCCAGATTATTTCCATCGAGTGTAACCTGAAACTTTCCTTTGCCTGTTATAATTGCTGTTGAAGGATACACGCGAGCAGTTGCTTCTAACACCGTGATGTTCGTATACCGCAACTTTCCGGACTTGATATCCTGAATTAATTCCTGCTTGTTCTCCACCCAACCATTGGAGTGGATAAACACGAGGCGATCATCCAACGCAGATTGCAATGAGTCGTATTTCATCCTGATCATCCACTCAAATTTCTTTTTCGAGAGATCAAGAACTGTTTGTTCGTTAGACTGCGCTTGCACCGTCATGCAAGACATCAGAAAAGTGACTACAACAAAATACTTTTTCATACCCATAAAATTTATTGCACCCCAGTCTCTTTTACTACTTCCACCACTTGGCCTTTTGTTCTGGCATAAATGCTTCGATCGTACATAGCTTCACAACTTACAGCAGGTAAATAATACGCTCCCGAATAACCGGCAGTGAGCAAAACTTTAAATGTCCGCGTTTGTGCTTCACCCAGATCGAAGTAAGTATAAACGCGATCATCACGAATATCCTGGTAATTGCCTCTGTCGGTATTCACTGTATTTTCATCATCTGTGATGCGGAGGTTATTAATTTCCCAGCCTGAAGGGAATATTTGAGTGAGCGCTAGGTTCTGGTAGTACCCTCTCATACCCGGGTTCTTCACACTCACAACAGCCATAAACTCAGTACCCTGTTTTAATTTTGCAGGATCAACCGGGTTATTTTTTGCGTCCGCATAACGAACAGAAATGATCAGGTTATTCTCCTGTTCTTGCTCCTCTCCTCTTGCCGGAGTTCCCGTTGTAGTAACCCGTACAAACAGTGTTCCCTTGCTTTCGTTAGTAAGCTTCAACGTGTTTTTCTGAGCTCCATTTATTGCCAATGGCACCTGGGCGATGGGCAACTCGGTCGAGGCATTAATTGTTTTTTGATTTCCATACGCATACGAGAACTTCAACTCGCCTCGTTTTTCATTGCCCATAAACATTCCAATGGCTTTCAGGCAAAAGGCAGTTGTTTGCGTGCTCATCCAATAACCCTGGTTACTAAGTGAACTGGAAATTTCTTTTACCAATTCCATACCTTTTGTTTTTTCACCGAGCAACACAAGTGTTTCAAGTATGATCGCCTTGTCGCGCAAGTCACTACCATAAGAATATCCAAGCTCCAGATACGGCTTGATGGTAGTTGTCAGGTTTTCAACAATTTTCTTTCCTGCCTCTGGTTGTCCCGCCTTCACATACGCAGCTGCTAACAGCCATTTTGCCTGAAGTGAAATGGTGCGGGTTTCCCGTAATCGGTTCATCGCACTTAATTCCGGAGAGCCTGCCAATGACAGAGAATACAATCGATACGCCTGAAGAATTTCCGGATTGTAATAATTCGGATAATCATTTTTTCGCCACTCCATTGCTTTGTTCCTTTGAAATTTTTTCCAACGTTTGATCATATCGGCAGGAACATAGTAGCCTTTGCTCTCCGCTTCAATCAGGAAATGGCCTGCATACGTAGATCCCCAACTATCAGAATCCTGGTTGCCTGGCCAATAGCCAAAACCTCCATCGCGGGTGATAAACATTTTTAATCGCTCAATAGCATGCGTGATATTGAATTTGATTCGGGCCTTTTCAGACTCATCCAGCTCTTTCACAACATCAAGGTATAATTGAGGGAAAGCTGCTGACGTAGTTTGTTCGATACATCCGTGAGGATATTCCATGAGATGATATAATCGATAGCCCAGGTTGATGGGTGGAATAGTTGAAACCTCCAACACTGCTGAGTTGGTTCCTGCAATCCCGATTGGCATTACAGTTCCATTCCAGCTCTTACCAGCCTCCACAATCATATCAACAGCCTGACTGGCGGGAGGATTGGGGTTACGAACCTGAATTTCTATTTCGTCTGTAGCCTTAAAAGATCCCGAGGTGGCCGTTACAACAATTTTTCCAACACCGGCCGCTGATTTCACATCAAGATTAAAATCAACAGTCATATCTCCCATCGGTGACATTTCAACCGACTGACTTCCACCATCTGGCAATGAAAGCGGGCCACTAGCCTTGATATCAATTTTTACGTTTTTGATTTTTTTGTCGGATGCAAAGAGTGTTATGGGTAACTTCAATTTTTCTTCCGGCCCTAACACACGAGGCAATGTTGCTAACACCATCAATGGCTTGCGAACGGGCGTTGCTTTCTCTGCATTTCCATAAGCACCTTCGTATCCGGCAACAACCATGGTTCTTACCGAACCAATGTATTGCGGCATCACGAATTTGATTTCTTCTTCATCTCCATCAATGGTAATCGGGCCGAAAAATTTCACAACTGGTTTAAATCTATTTGCACGCGGATCATCCTCTTTGTCGGCCGTTTCCATATCACCACCAATGGATAAAAGGCGTTCAATTCGCGAACCAAAAGCACCCATCACGGCATCGTATAAATCCCACGTTCTTACGCCTAATGCTTCACGCGCATAAAATCTTTTCCATGGCTCAGGTGTTTTAAACTTGGTGATGTCGAGTAAGCCTTCATCAACCATCGCGAGGGTGAATGTCATTTTATGGTTTGATTTTTCCGAAACCTTGATGGTTACCTCTTCACCGGGTTCCAGCTCATCAGGCATGGTGATCACCGGCTCCAGGTGTGTTGCAGGGTCTTCTATCCCGACAGGGATGACTCCGTACATGCGAATTGGTAAATCATTTATGGTTTGAGAATGCGGCTGCAATAAACTTACGTTGACAAAAATGTTGGGTGCCATATCAGATTTGGCGTCAATTGTAAATTTATTTTCACCTTTCTGGGTCTCCACCCAAAATGTTGAAAGAGTCTTACTTCCATTCTCGACAGAGACCAATGCTCTGCCTTCTCCACTTCCGGGAATCGTAATGTTAATTTTCTCTCCTACGTTGTAAGTCTGTTTATCAGAAGTAAACGTGAGCAAGGAGGCTCCTCCGGTCTTTTGCTCGCGGCTGTATCTTCCAAAATATCCGGCTTGATCAACGTACACAATTTTACCTGTACAGTGGCCTGAAACCGGATCGCATACGCGGATGTAATAAGTTCCCCAATCAGCAGGAGCGATTTTAAATGACCAACTGGCTTTACCGTTGGCGGCATTGAGTTTTCCTGACTTGACTAAGGTAGAACTGTTTTGTTCAATGTAATTGGCGATGGATTCATAGCCATTGTCCCACCACCAATAACGATTGAGGCGGTACAAACCTATCTCTGCATTCTGACGAACAACTGGTTTTCCATCAATGTCAAGGAAGACAATATCCAACTTTTGCTCTTCATCGGTATACAGCATTCCGCTGTAGCGTTCACCGGCAGGAGTTTTCAAGCCAACATAGGATTCGTACGGATAATATTTCTGACTAAACCGGTCAATGCTGAAGTTTCCGCTTTCTTCAAACACTTTACCGCTGAAAACGGCCGTCATGAATCCGGGAAATTCATAGGAAGAAGTCAGTGATGTATTAAAAGAGGCTTTGCCTTCTCCATCCGTTGAACCTTCCCACACCGATTGCTTTTCCGGATAATATCCGCGTGCAGGATCTTCAAAAATAAAGTCATCGTATTTCGGGAAACTCGTGTAAGACTGTAAGAGTGTTACATCGAACTGAGCTTTTAGATTTCTTCCTGGCGCCCCATGAAGCCATTTCACTTCCAGATTTCCTGTTACATTTTCACTGGTGATTCTCTCTGCACCAAAATCAAGATTGATTTTTAACCGGTTTGGTTTAACTGTTTCGATTTTAACGTTTTGATTAAACTCAGTTCCACCCACTTTTACGCGTGCAGTCCAGTCTCCCGTAAGGGCATCCGGTGATGTGGCTGTTGCAAAACGATAGAAACCATTTACAGACGAAGACTTCACCTGTCGGTTCGCTACTACTCCCTGAGGGTTTTGGAGTTCAAACACGACCGGGTGAGTAGCGGGTAGTACCTTGTTTTTATCTTCGAGTATAAAGCTGAGGTATAGAGAATCACCAGGCCTCCACACGCCCCGGTCGCCATATAAAAATCCTTTTATACCCTTGGTAATTGCTTCGCCTGACACATCAAAATTGCTGAGCGATAACGACTCCCCATCATGAAGGCGGAGATATCCGCGCTGCGCTCCGTTCTTAGCAATTACCAGGAAAGGCGCATCCTTACCAGTATAAGCAGCTTTTCCATCTCCATCAGTGGTGGCTGTTCCAAGCACTTGTTGTTGAAAATCCAAAAACTCAATTGCAATACCACTCTGAGGTTGTGTGGTTTTTAAATCGGTAACGAATACCGTGGTAGTGCCGTCATTACCACGTTTTGCCAGCATTCCTAAGTCGGATGCCAACACATTTCTGATCGCTTTTCGATTTTGTCTGTAATAGGTCGAGTGGCATGGATTATCGCGCTGCTCCCAATCATAATCTTCGTAATAATTACCGTCCTCATCATAATATCCTTCACCTTCATAATCACCATAACCATCATCGATCGATTCTTCACCACCGGTATCATTGCTGCCATCATCATCTTCGCATATATAAGCGGCATAATCCTTATTAAAATCAAGAGTGATCTGATAAATAGCGCCTGGCTCTGTATTAATGAGTGTTGCTAAATCAAGCGTAAAGCGATTCCACTTGCCCAGATCAGTCACACCCGCATTGTCAAGTTGAATTTTTTTCCTGAGTACATTTCTGCCTACGCGATGCATCTCATAGCTTCCTCCAATATTATTTACCTGCAGGAACTGGGTGATATTATTTTCAAATACTTTGCTGATGCTAACATCAACCGCATTCAAATTCACAGCTTCAAAAGGAAGAATAAGTCCGTCCGTGCTGGGAAGGATAACGCCCTTACCGATAAATCGAACGGCTGGTTTCAGTTGTTCGAAGACCACCTCAACCGTTGATGCTTCCTGCATGGGAGCATCGTTGATGTTGCGCACACCGCGCTCAATATAAATGGTTTTAGTGCCTGATTGCCGGACGGGGGGGTACACCCAAATTTCGTTATCGTGAACTTCAAAGCTTAATGTCAGATTACCGTTGTCACCGATGCTGATCAACCCATCCAGGTTTTGTTTTTCTTTCAGCGGATCAGAAAACTGAAGAATTACGTATTGACTTGGGTTTTGTACAATCTTGGTATGCATCACTTTAAAGTCACCAAGAGCCGGTATTTCCACATCATAATCACGCGCATTGCTAATACCCAATGCTTTCCCATCGGTCGATAATTTTACAATACTTGCCTTTTCTTTCCTGGCAACGTCTTCCACAACAAACGTATGTTGTTTCCCATCAGGCGAGTGTGTCCAGGATAATTTCAGTGATTTACCTTCCTGTGCAGCGTTGATTACTTTTTCTACCGCTTCATTATCTGCAAAATCAGCCGTGTTTAATGTGCCCTCAATTTTCTGACGCTGGAGTTCTGTTTTAACATAAGGCTTTACATTATCGACAGTCAATTCATAATTCTGAGGGATCACCTGAAAGGTATATTCGAAGACCTTCAGTTCGTCAGGCACCTTCATCAGTTTGGATAGCTGAAATTTGGCTACGTAAACCTGCCCCGAGGTCATTCGGTTGTCGGGTCTGAATTCGATTGTTCGGGGGTCAAGCCAAACCGCCTTGCCCTTGAGGGTTGGACTAAAATCAAAAAGGTTTGCAGAAGTTTCCTGCCCGATGTTCGATGAATCGGCTACTTCACTGGCCAGCACGATCCTCAAGTAAGAGCCCGATGGAACAACTCCGGCTGAATAGGAAGTGATATACTCCCCAAAAGCGGGATTAATAAACGCTGAAGGTTTTGCACTTCGGCCGGTGGTAAAGTAGAAGACTCCAATTGCAACAATGGCCACGCCAACTGCTCCAATGGCAATTTTTTTCCATGGAAGATTTCTCATGAGGTTTAGAAGGTTTATTGTTAAAGTTTTTATGAACCGATCGGGGAAGAATCAGGACTTTGAATTTCGAAAAATTAATTCGCTGGGCGATACAAGTACTCAACATTTATTTTTGAATAAAAATCCTGAATAACGAATATTGGATTGCTATGATGTGCGTTATACAAAGAGTTACTTCCGCCTCGGTTACAATCGAAGGCAATGTAAAATCATCCATTACCAAAGGCTTACTGGTTTTGGTAGGAATTGAGGATGCCGACACGCAGGAAGATATTGACTGGCTGGCCGGAAAGGTGGTAAACCTGAGAATTTTTAATGATTCGGAAGGTGTGATGAATGTGAGCGTAAAAGATGAAGGTGGTGATATTATTGCTGTGAGCCAGTTTACCCTGCACGCCAGTACGAAAAAAGGGAACCGCCCGTCCTATATAAAGGCTTCAAAACCCGAGATCGCCATTCCGGTGTACGAAAAGTTTGTAAAGGCACTGGAAG
>DASTYM010000540.1:0-4280 GCA_035764995.1 Cyclobacteriaceae bacterium
AGGTAAGCTTAACTTCAGAAACAGAGAAGTTTCTCAGTCACCAACGGCTGAACTATAACTCACAGTAACCGGTTATCAGTAATCGGTCTTCAGTTACCGATAACCGAATACTGATAACCGATTACCGACATGCAGGGCAAAAAAATAGTGCTGGGAGTAACAGGAAGTATTGCAGCATATAAGGCCGCAGTACTTACGAGGTTATTGGTTAAAACGGGCGCTGAAGTAAAAGTCGTCATGACTCATTCTGCAAAGGAATTCATTACCCCTCTCACGCTTTCCACCCTTTCTAAAAATCCTGTTCTATCAGATTTCATTAAAGATGAATCCGGGCAATGGAACAACCATGTTGAGTTAGGCTTGTGGGCCGATTGTATTGTAATCGCTCCGGCCAGCGCCAACACGATCGCCAAAATGGCGAATGGTATTTGTGACAACCTGCTTTCAGCCGTTTACCTGTCTGCACGATGTCCTGTATTCCTGGCGCCTGCCATGGATTTGGATATGTTGGCGCATACCTCTACCCAGGACAATCTGAAAAAGGTAACTTCATTTGGGAACCACTTAATCGATCCTACCTATGGCGAACTTGCCAGCGGACTCATTGGAACGGGAAGGATGGCGGAACCCGAAGAAATTGTTTCTCATCTTGAGTCATTTTTTAAGAATGGCCAACGCTTAAAAGGGAAGACGGTACTCGTAACAGCCGGCCCTACTCACGAAGCTATTGATCCAGTTCGATTTATTGGTAACCACTCAAGCGGTAAAATGGGATTTGCGATTGCCGAATCACTTGCCAACTCGGGGGCCCGGGTGAATCTTATCACCGGACCAAGCAGTCAACATACTTCACATCCCGGTATCAGCGTTAAGAAGGTAGTATCTGCCGAAGATATGTATAACGCTTGTGTAGAATTGTTTCCAAAAGCAGATATAGCAGTATTGGCTGCCGCTGTCGCTGACTACAAGCCAACTGTGGTCGCAGATCAGAAAATAAAAAAGAAAGATGAAAACCTGGTGCTGGAGCTAACGAAGACCCACGACATTGCTGCTTCGCTGGGAAAACTTAAACACAATGGTCAGGTTATCGTTGGGTTTGCATTGGAAACTGAAAACGAAAAAAGCAACGCAGTTAAAAAACTGGAAGCCAAAAATTTTGATTTAATCGTACTCAATTCACTGAATGATTCAGGAGCCGGCTTTGGTCATGACACGAATAAAATCTCTATTATTGACAGACAAAACGTTCGCTCATTCGAACTAAAAGATAAAAAAGAAGTCGCTCATGACATCGTTTCGGCCATCATTGAAAAAGTGCATGCGTAAAATTGGTGTGATAATCCTGGTGCTTTTGTCATTTCAGAGTTTTGCTCAGGAACTCAATAGCATCGTTACGATTAATGTTGGCCCAAAAATCCAGACCACCGACAGGAACGTTTTTCGGGATATGAAAAATGCACTTCAGCAATTTCTGAACACCCGAAAATGGACCAATGATGCATTTCAACCGCACGAAAAAATAAATTGCAGTTTGCTTATTAACATCAATGAGATGCCTTCCATTGGTATTTTCAGTGCTGCTGTTCAGGTTCAATCTGCGAGACCTGTATATAATTCTAATTACACCAGCCTCCTGTTAAATTTTGCTGATCGCGATTGGGAGTTTGAATATATCGAATCTCAACCACTGGAGTACAACGATAATACATACACCAACAACCTCACTTCGATGCTGGCCTTTTATGCATACATGATTATCGGTATGGATTATGACTCCTTTGGCGAGTTGGGTGGAACACCCTATTTTCAAAAAGCGCTTACCGTAGTGAACAACGCCCAATCTTCGAACAGACCAGGCTGGCAGGCGATTGGAAGCACGCGCAACCGATATTGGCTGGCGGAAAACCTCATCAACCCCCAAATGACTGACGTAAGAAAATCACTGTATAGTTACCACCGACTGGGACTTGACACGTTTGAAAAAACTCCAGATAAAAGTCGCGAGATAATTCTGAAGGGCCTGAGGGATGTAAAAAAGGCTCGGGATGTTAATCCGAATGCTATTCTGGTGATTTCCTTTTTCGATGCCAAATCGAAAGAGCTGGCAAACATTTTTTCCGATGGTGCCCTACCCATCAGGCGGGAAGCATACGATCTCATCGTTTCTATCGATCCCTCCAACCGATCGAGCTATGATAAGATTATCAAGAATTAGCCTCAGAGGCTTTTTTGATTATCGCATTCCTGTCGAGCAAAAGTTTTCTCAAGTAGTTTTTGAGCGCCAGGAAATTAAAAGTCGAACCTAAAAATCCATACGGGACTTCATACTTAAAATCATCAATCATCAGCGTTTCATTGCCTCGCTGAACAAAAGAATGTTTGTGCCAGAGGGATTTAAAAGCACCACTGATCATTTCATCAATGAAATATTCAGGTTCAACTAATTCAATGATTCTTGATGAGAGTCTTTGCCTTACCATAAAGTGGGTTGCCTCCCAGGTAACAAATTCACCTAGTTGAATAAGGCCACTTGTTCTCCCCTCGACTACCCTTTCATTGGTATGTGACATCGAAGCAGCATGCAGGTCAATACTTCTTGCAAAATCAAAACAAGTTCTTCGCGGTGCTTGAATGGGCGTTTCGAGGTAAATGGTTGTCACTTTTTAGTGATTTCGTGAATAGCCTCTTTTATTGTCTTGAACTTAAACGTAAAACCCAATTCTTCCAGTTTCTTTGGAATTACCCACCGGCTTTTAAGAATTAACTCAGTTTCCGTTCCAATGATCCAAGCTCCAATCCTTAACAGCCACGTAGGAGCATTTAATCCGAAAACAACTTTCTGTGAAGACCGAATCGCTTTCATGAGTTCCCAATTTTGAACGGGGTCAGGTGAGGCGGCATTAAATGTTCCTTCTATTTGCTCATGTTTTAAAATCCAATCGGTAATACGAGACAAATCTTCATCATGAACCCAACTTACCATCTGGTTCCCATTACCATGCTTGCCACCAAAGCCAAATCGGACTAGGTTTTCTAATCGGACAAAAACTCCGTCAACTTTTCCAAAAACGATTGCTACACGAAGGAGTACCTTCCTTGTCCCTGGAACATGTTGATTCCAAAATGCTCCCTCCCATTTCTTACAAACATTTACAGAAAAACCCTCACCAATTTCACCTGAATATTCGTCCATTGGGCTGTCTTCAGCATGTTTGTAAATCGTTGCAGAGGCATATTGAATCCAGACTTTGGGAGGATTCTTCAGATGACTGATGGCTCCTCCCAAAATGTTGGTTGCATCCACTCTTGATTCAAGAATTTCCCGTTTGTTTTTATCATGATAACGACAGTTGACGCTTTTGCCAGTAAGGTTAAGAAGGGCATCTGCATTTTCGAGTTCTTTTACCCATTCACCCTGGTGCTTCACATCCCACTGGACGGTTCTTACGTTCTCCATTGTTACCGATTTTCTCCGGCTCAAAACAATAATTTCTTCCGTTTGATCTTGAAAATAGTTAGTCAAAACTTTTCCAATGTATCCGCTACCCCCTGCTATTACGATTTTTCTGAATCTCTTGTTCATCATAATTAATTGCCCGTATGAACCTTAATTTCGTGCTGCGCTTTTCTGCGAAGATTGAACAGTGTAAACAAATTGAAAAAATGCATGGCGCCTAAAATGAGAATGATCAGGCCAATTTTTATGCTTAGGGTTTCAATCAATTGTTGATACCCGACAACCGCTGTTTGGATCTTCAACGTATAGACCGCATACCCGATGTTGATCAGGTAAAACCCGACAAGCAAAAGCTTGTTAACACTATCAGCCAATAATTCATCATTGTGGAAAATAGTGATCAGAAATATTCTTCCATTCTTAAAAAGCGTGTTTGCCACCCAAATGGTCAGAACAATCGTGATGATCAGGTACAATCCGTAGGTTAAAATTGTGTAGTTCATATATAATTTGGTTTAAAATTAAGTTTCCGTATTTTCAGAAAATATTGAAAGTTTGTTTTAAAAAAATATCTACTTGAAGAGTTTCAAAATTGAACTCCAAAACCAGCTTTCCTCCGATTTCGAAAAGGTTTCAAGCAGTTGGTCTGACTTTTCAGCAAATCCCTTCAAGTCCTTCACCACTTTCTTAAACTCTTTTGATTCTTCCGTATTATCAGCTTGCATCTCATTCACTGCTTTTAAAACTTTCAAAATAGGCTCCAGTTCTCTCTTCCTCCTCTCCCGAACCACTTGTCTGGCTAACTCCCAAACATCTTTCTCTG
>DASTYM010000541.1:0-2142 GCA_035764995.1 Cyclobacteriaceae bacterium
ACGATCACATCCTTGCCGATGAGTTTGTTAAAGTTCTTAACCTGATATCCTGTGAATTCTCCGTAATGAGAAATTACTTTTAAAGTCAGGCTCCCTGCAGATTTACATGCAACACACTGACAATATTTGTGTTGATCGTAATCAATCAGGCTTTTATGAAACTCACAAAACATGGCGTGAACTTGCTTGTAGAGTTCCTCCAGCGTTGGTGGTTCTCCAAATTTGTAAAAGAGAATAGCATCACCTTCGATTTCAGAAACCTCAAGGCCAATTTTGTTCGCATTAATCAAAGCCTCGAGCAATTCCTGTATGATCAGCCGGCTATGTTCAATCTCAATTTGATTGATAAACTTCGTGAATCCGCTGATATCGGGAATAAAAAGAAGGCCCTTGTTTTCCATTGATGTGAAATTACTGGAATGAAAACATTTCAAAAAATGAGTTTATATTTCCTTACGGAATGAACCACGAACCATGGGAAAAAGAAGTCCACGCGTTGATGAATACATAGCGAAAGCTGCAGATTTTGCAAAACCTATTTTAGAACACGTACGCGAACTTGTTCACAAAGCGTGCCCTGAAGTGGAAGAAACGATCAAGTGGGGAATGCCTTCCTTTGAATATAAGGGTCCGTTTTTTGGAATTGCTTCATTTAAGGAACATTGCTCCATTGGTTTCTGGAAAGCGTCTTTACTTAAAGACCCTAAGCATTATCTTTCTCCCCGTGCCAACCAGGGAGGTGAAGCGATGGGTAATTTTGGAAAAATTAAAAGCTTAAAAGACCTGCCTCCCAACGCTGCCATCATCGATTTCATCAAACAGGCAAAAAAATTAAATGATGATGGAGTAAAACTTCTACGAGTAAAAAAGAAGAGCACACCATTAGTTGTTCCAACATATATTCTCACCGCAATTAAATCGAACAAAAAAGCATTGGCCACGTTCAACGCATTTAGTCCCAGCAATAAAAAAGAATATATAACATGGGTAACAGAAGCTAAAACAGAGCCGACACGCGAAAAACGCCTGAAAACAGCCATTCAATGGATGGCCGAAGGTAAAATCAGAAATTGGAAATATTTGAAGAAGTAGTCTTCCCGTAAGGTTTTCGGTTAGTCTCGATTTTTAATTTTTAAAGAATTCAATAGGATTGCGATGAATAATAGCGAGATGGAAATTGAAATCCCGGACAGCGAAGCACTTCAAAAAGCTGCAGAAATAATTCGGAAAAGCGAGTTTCGTTTGCGCACGCTTTTCAATTCTGCACACGATGCCATCTTTACGATGGACTATAAAACATTTACCGATTGCAATCCGGCAACCCTTCGCATTTTTCAGTGTGAGAAAAACCAGATTGTTGGTCAAACTCCCTACCGTTTTTCACCAGAATTTCAACCCGATGGCCGCACTTCTGAAGAGGCTGCCATGGAAAAAATAAATGCGGCATTAGGTGGCGTACCGCAATTCTTCGAGTGGCGACACATCCGATATGACGGAACTCCGTTCGATGCGGAAGTTTCATTAAACCGGCTAGATCTGGATGGTGAAGTTGAAATACAGGCCATCGTGCGCGATATCAGTGACCGCAAGCGTGCTGAAGAAGAGCGCACAAAACTGGGAGCTGAACTTGTGGCCCGCAATGAAGATCTCAGTAAGCTGAACGCAGAACTTGATCGCTTTGTATACAGCGCTTCACACGATTTGCGTGCACCAATTGCTTCGTTGTTAGGATTGATTGAAGTTGCACGCATGGAAAAGAGTATGGACAACATGACGCGCCTGCTCGATATGCAAAAGAAAAGTTTGCAGCGGCTGGATCACTTTATTAAGGATATCGTGGATCATTCACGCAATACACGTTTACAGGTTGAACCGGAAGCAGTAAATTTTAAATGTATCATTGAGGGGGCATTTGAACAACTCCAGTTCATGGAAAACGCCAGCAGGATTAAGCATGTTATAACTGTTGAACAGGAAACTCCATTTTTCACTTCGTTAAACCGACTTGAGATTGTGCTGAACAATCTTGTTTCGAATGCAATGAAGTATGCAGACCTGAGAAAGAGTGAACCAATGATTGAAGTTCGGGTTAAAGCGAACGAAACATCGGCAGAAATTCGAGTGATCGATAATGGTGAAGGA
>DASTYM010000542.1:0-5209 GCA_035764995.1 Cyclobacteriaceae bacterium
AAGATCATTTCTTTCATCAGTCGCAAAGGCGGAACGGGCAAAACCACCAACGCCATTAACCTTGCTACTACCCTCCATGAATCCGGAAAAAAAGTCCTCCTCGTAGAGACTGATACGAACTATACACTCAATACCCTCCGCAAAATGGAGCAAATGAAAGGTGAAGTAAGCGGAGCGAGCTTTGAAATCCTGGGCTCAGAGGATCACCAGGTGGCGGATGAATTAATCAAGATCAAACAAAACTCTGCTCTCCAGTATGTGATTGTTGACAGCGCGGGAAAAACTACGGATGAGGGAATTAAAAAACTTTGCCTGGTAAGTGATGCGGTTATCGTGCCCACCAGCTTAACACAAAATGATTTACTGGTAACATACCAAACGGTGACAGATCTGGCTCCTGCATTAGGACTTAATCCAAAGTTGAAAATTATGGTGCTGCCCAACCGCATTCACAGCTTCACGAGCATGAAGACCGTTCACGAAAGCCTGAGTAATGTAAACGCTGTTATTTTGGATGTACGGGTTCCACAGAAAAATGTATACATCAATTTTAGTACGGTTGCTGCCGAGAAAGAGTACCAACCCGTGATGGATGAAATATTGAAGCACTTGAAATGAGTAAGAATAAAAATCCGCTGAAAGACCTCGACCTGTTTTTAAAACAGCAGGCTGCTTCTTTTGTAAGCCCTACTCCACTCAGCGAAAAAGTAAACCAACCCGAAACACCAGCAGAAGTATCTGCTCCCGTTGTTCAGCCCCCAGATGAAACACTCCTTCAGTCGATCGAACGATTAATGGATCAAAATCCATCTGCGCTTTATGATTTATTGATTGAAGCTGCAGAGAAGAAGAATTCCTCCGAAAGAACAATGCTCATTAATACGGCCTTGTATTTGAAGAATACAAATAATTGGCAACAGGCGATTCGGGAATATTGGAAGAAAAGTCATTAGACATTAGTCATTAGGCATTAGGCATTAGAAATTAGTCATTAGAAATTAGTCATTAGAAATTAGTTATCAATAGTGGACATTTAAAACTTTGCGACTCAGCGCCTTAGCGGTTAAATATAACGTCTACCCTTTGGAAAAAAATACTTAAACTTTTACCGCGAAGACGCAGAGGCGCAAAGATGATTTATCGGATCAAATCGTCACCATCACTACAGTTGGATTGGAATACGTGCCGTTAAATTGAAGAAACTAAAGCAGACAACTAAAAGACAAGGAAAAAGGGTCTTTTCTTACCAGTGGGGAATTTGATACGCTCAAACAAATAAAAAGAAATTATTAGCTCTGAATAATTTGGTCGATATGAAAGTGACCGACCAATTCTGTTATTTTTGCCATCACATTTTCAACCATGATCCAATGAAATTCGGAACAAAAGCAGTGCACGCTGGAGTATCTCCCGATCCAACCACCGGTGCCATCATGACTCCTATTTTTCAGACTTCTACGTATGTGCAGGAAGAGCCAGCCAAACATAAAGGATTTGCTTATGCCCGTGGAGCTAACCCGACACGCAAAACCCTTCAGGCCAGCCTGGCAGCTCTGGAGAACGGGAAATTTGCGCTTTGCTTTTCTTCCGGCATGGGCGCTACCGATGCCGTAATTAAACTATTGAATCCGGGCGATGAAGTAATTACCAGCAATGACTTGTATGGTGGATCGTACCGTATGTTTAAGAGAGTATATGAACGCTTCGGAATCAAATTTCATTTTATCGATCTGACGAACACGGCCAACATTCAGGCACATCTCAACTCAAAAACAAAACTTATTTGGCTGGAGACACCGAGCAACCCGCTCATGAACATTATCGATATTCAGTTTTATGTTGATTTAGCAAAAAAGCAAAATATTTTATTGGCCGTTGATAACACCTTTGCTTCACCTTATCTTCAAAATCCGTTAGACATGGGTGCAGATATTGTCATGCATTCCGTTACAAAGTATTTGGGAGGTCACTCAGATGTGATCATGGGTGCATTGGTTACCAATGATGAAAAAATTCACCAGGACCTTGCATTCATTCACAACTCATGTGGCGCTGTGCCAGGCCCTCAGGATTCTTTTCTGGTTTTACGCGGAATCAAAACACTGCACTTACGAATGGAGCGCCATTGTTTAAATGGTAGGAAAATTGCCGAGTTCCTGAAAGCACATCCAAAAGTTGGAAAAGTTTACTGGCCGGGTTTTGCCGATCATCCTAACCATGCCGTTGCTAAAAAACAAATGCGCGATTTTGGAGGCATGCTTTCATTCACCTTAAAAGATGACAGCCTGGACAAAGCTTTTACACTAATGAAGAGCGTTGAATTATTCTCTCTTGCTGAATCATTGGGAGGTGTAGAGTCACTTATTAACCACCCGGCTTCGATGACACACGCCAGTATTCCAAAGGAAGAAAGAATTAAAAACGGCTTAGTTGATTCGCTGATACGATTGAGTATCGGTGTTGAGGATGCAGAAGACTTGATAGAAGATTTGACTCAGGCTTTACAAAAAGTATAGCCTGGGTAAGTCCTATCGCTTAGGATTCTTCATTCGCTTTGCTTTGCGGGCTTGCTTCTTGTCGATGCGCACTTTCTTTTTCATGCTCATCTTCTTTTTACCGCCTTTACTTTTGCGGTCAGACTCGTACAGAACACGCTGATCTTGCGTCATTCTTTTAGAGTCTTCTTTGTTAAGCTTCCCCTTTTGAGCCATAACAGGTAAACTCAACGCAATAAAAAAGCTAATAGCCAGTATCCTTTTCATGAATGCAAAGTTAATGGTCAGTGGGGGTTAATAAAAATCAAATCGCCAAACGGGGAATTCGAGGCTGCAAGACTGGTTAAGCCATTACTTTTGCAACTGCAGGAAAGCGAACGGTGAATTCACTTCCATTTTTCGAATCAGATTGAAGTTCAATTTTACCATTCAGCCGGTCTACCAGAATTTTTACGATGGCTAGTCCCAGACCATTGGAACTCTCGCCTGCTGTAGGCCTGGCGCTCAATTTTTTAAACTTCTGGAAAAGGAACTTTCGGTCAGTCATGCTGAATCCGGGACCTTTGTCCTTCACTTTAATTGAATAATACCCGCCTGATTTTTCTGCCGTAAGTGTCACTTTTGAATTTCGGGGAGAAAATTTGATTGCGTTGGAAATCAGGTTATCCAAAATCCTGGCCAGGTAATCCTGATCCAGTGAGATGTCATCAATGTTACTTTCTTCCAGCTGAACTTCTATTTCCTTGATAGATGCATAATGCTTGAACGAGTTTACGCGATCTTCAAGAAACGCCTTTAGATTAAATACTGAATAGTTAGGCTCGCGATTAACTTCAAGCGAATTCACATCAAGCAGGTCATTAATCAAATCAAGGCCGGAACGAGTGGAGTCGCGAATCAAACCTAAATATTTATCTTGATTTGGGCTAAGAGATCCTTCGATTTCGATCAATTCAGTCAGGCCTTTAATTCGATTGAGTGGCGATTTTAAATCGTGCGCCACGATGTTCATCAACGTATCTTTCTCGTGATTAATGTCCGAAAGTTCGTGGTTATGCTTCTCGAGTTTTTCATTTTGAAACACAATCTCAAGGCGTTGTTTCTCAATCTCTCTATTCTGACTTTCCAGCTTATCGTATATCCCTTTCTTCTTTTTGCTATTTCGATACTGTAAAAAGAATAATGCACTTATAAATGCAACAACTGCAATTAGTATAATATTTTCAAGACGCTGCTGCCTGATGATGGCATCATTGCGTGCTTCATTAGCCTTCAATAATTCATTCTCACTTTCCTTCTTTTCAATTTCAAGTTGAAACTGAAGTTTTTCAATCTGCCTTGCCAGATCAATGCTTTGCAAAGATTCTTTTAAAATCAAATAGCGGTTTGTATTAAGTGTCGCTTCAGATTTATTTCCACTTTTTTCATAAATCTGCGCCAGGTAAAAGTGTGCATCACGTTGCAAGTCCAGGTTTGCTGATCCTGCAATACTCAATACATTTTTAAGATAGGGAGTAGCTTCACCGTACTTTTCCTGCTTAAATAAAACCTGCCCCATCAGCAGATTAACGCGTGGCATAAGCCTGGTATTAGAAGTCTTATTCACCATGGCATACGCAAGCTTCGCGAGTTCCTTAGCTTCTTCGATGCTTCCATTTTCAGATAAAAATTCAGACCAGCCGATTCTGATTTCTGCCAGACTAATAAAGTCCTGATGAAGTTGAGCAATCGAATCGGCCTTCTTAAAACATTTATTGGCATCCAGTTTACTTTTTAGCTCACCATACACCAATCCGAGTTCCGTGAGCGCTGAAATTAAAGTTCGAGGCTCTCCAATCTTTAATCTGATCTCATAAGCCTTGAGGGAAGTTTGCAGGGCTTTCGTGTAATCGCCTTGTGATTTGTAAAGATTAGAAAGGCTTCTTAAAACATATGCCCTTCCAATATCTTCATTTGTATTTTCAAAGATTTCCTGACTCTTAATAAAGTTATCGTAAGCTCTTGATAAGTCACCCTGGTCAAAAAACAAGCGACCAAAATTATTATAACAATACCCTAGCTGAACGGAGTCTTGTTGGTTTTGGGCTACTTCAATGGCGCGCTTATGAAAATCGAAAGAAGACTTGTAATCACCTTTGTATGCGTTGGCCAATCCAATAAAGCTTAATGGGCGTGATAAGTCTTTGGGTAAAATCAATCGTGAACCAAGGTCATAGGCTTGCTTACAATAATAAATCGTACTGTCAGGAAAAGAGAGTCGGTATTCAAACCCCAGGCTGGTCAGGGCATTAAATTTATCAACGCCATTAGTCTGATGGACGCGGTTTCTCAGGCTATCGATACGAGAAAGATTTTGAGCTCCGGCTTGAATTGCCAGGAACATCAGCATAACAACAAAGCACTTAAACTGCACTTGCTCGGGGAGTTTTCATTCAAAAATACAGATTCTGGGTAACTTTTTCACCATACCAAGATCCCGGTACTTTTGGGTTATTTCAATCTTTTTCAACAAAATTAAGATCATTTCCAAACGTTTCAGGAAGTGACCGTAATGCCCACAAGGCGATCACAATCGTTGCTAATCCAACGATCAATGCGCCCGGAATAATACCGACCTGGACACGTAAAAATTCAAACGCAAAAGTAATGGGAACTACCGTACCCCGAATAAAATTAGGAACCGTGGTGGCAACGGTGGATCGCAAATTTGTTCC
>DASTYM010000543.1:0-3528 GCA_035764995.1 Cyclobacteriaceae bacterium
TTCCGGTGATCTGTCTCTTTCACAAAAATGGAAGGTAAACTTTAACTCGGGCTATGACATTAAAGCAGGTGAGTTTACACAAACCACCATTACGATTGCGCGCGACCTCCACTGCTGGACGATGAATTTCTTATGGGTTCCGTTTGGACCATTTACTTCTTACAATTTTTCCATTCATGTTAAAGCTTCTGTGTTGCAGGATCTCAAAATGGAGAGAAGAAAGCCGTTTTACGACAGTCAAAGTCTCTAGACTTTTTCCATTACGTTGTTATGAAACTCTGTGAGGCCCTTACTGTGGAATCCTGGATACAGTATCTTATCTCGAAAAATTGAACCGCTTCTGTACCACGTATCGTGTGTAACAGCAGTTTGCCCATCCGAAGTCTCTCTAAGCTGGATTAGTTGTGTACCTGTTGATGCTCCGTTTTGCAGATAACAGATTTTAATAGTCTTGTCTGCATCGTTCACTCCGGTTATTTCATGACCAACCGCCAATTGCAAAGCGCTTCCAACCAGATTAAGATTAAGAAAAAGAATTTGCCCCTCTTCGATTCCATGATAAGCATCCCCCGGATACATGATGGCATGCTGTTTCCTCGAATACATCATTCCAAATGATACCATGCCGCCATTTCGGGTCTCCTGTGGATTCACAGTCTTGTAGGCACTCCACACGGTTGCTATATCGGTCTTAAATAAAAATGATTTGGTATGCGTATAATAATGCAGCCCGTCCGACTTGTTGTAGCAATAAGACTTTAGTTTGCTCAGATCGCTGAGCGATAATAAGCCGTTATCGCGTAGAAGCTTTCTAACCTTCTCCTGTTTGATCCTGCTAAAATCAATCAGTTCTTCAACGGGGTTACCAACTTCTAAATTTTCAATTTTCAATTCTTGAACTATTTCAACCAGCCTTCAACCTCTTCGAGCGTAGGGTTTTGCACATTTTCAAGCTTCAGCTTTTTGCGCAAGCCACATACATCATTGAACAGCTTAGAAGCCTTATATGATTTTAATTGCTCTATGGATTGAATTCCCATCTTCTGTAAGATCGGGAATAAATCGGCACGAATACCGAGTTGCTCTGCTTCCCGCTCTGTAAATCCTCCGCCTTGTTTTTCAGGTTTCATTTGTGGGAAGAACAACACATCCTGAATAGACGGAGAGTTGGTCATCACCATACACAAACGATCGATACCAATACCCAAACCAGCGGTTGGTGGCATGCCGAATTCAAGAGCGCGTAAGAAATCCTCATCCAAAGTCATCGCTTCTTCATCACCACGTTTTCCTAACTCCAGTTGTTCTTCAAAACGCTTCCGCTGATCAATAGGATCATTCAATTCCGAGAATGAGTTACAAATTTCTTTTCCGTTGCAAATGGCTTCAAAGCGCTCAACCAGTCCCGGGATACTGCGGTGTTTTTTGGCAAGCGGAGACATCTCAACAGGATAATCCATAATGAATGTTGGCTGGATTAACAGTGGCTCGCACTTCTCACCAAAAATTGCATCGATGAGTTTTCCTTTTGCCATGGAGTCGTCAATTGGTACATGTAACTTTCTGCACGTGTCGCGCAAAACTGACTCATCCATCTGTGAAATGTCGATGCCTGTAAAATGTTGAATAGCTTCAAACATCGTAAAGCGTTTCCAGGGGCGCTTGAAATCAATTTCATGGTCACCCACTTTCACAAGGGTTGATCCGTGAAGGTCCATGGCTACCTTCTCGATCATTTCCTCCACCAAATCCATCATCCAGTAGTAGTCCTTGTAGGCAACGTATAATTCTACCTGCGTAAATTCCGGATTATGAAAGCGTGACATTCCCTCGTTACGGAAATCTTTCGAGAACTCATAAACACCGTTATAACCACCCACAATCAATCGCTTTAAGTATAGCTCATTAGCAATGCGCAAATACAATGTCATGTCGAGCGAGTTGTGATGCGTTTTGAACGGTTTGGCTGCAGCTCCTCCGTACAGTGGTTGAAGAATTGGAGTTTCAACTTCCAAATATGCTTTCTCATTCAGGTATTCGCGCATGGAGTTTACCAGCTTCGAACGCTTAATGAATGTGTCACGCACTTCAGGATTCACAATCATGTCAACATAACGCATTCGGTAACGCTGTTCAGGATCTGTAAATGCATCGTGCTTATGCGCAATACCTTGTTCATCGGTTGTCTCTTTTACAATCGGCAATGGTCGCAATGATTTGGAAAGGACTTTGAATGCTGTTACATGAATCGATATCTCACCGGTTTGTGTTGTGAAACCGTAACCCTTTACGCCAATAATATCACCGATGTCTAACAGCTTTTTGAAAACAGTATTGTACAAGGTTTTATCTTCGGTAGGGCAAATATCATCTCTGCGAAAGTAGATCTGAATTCTGCCGGTTTCGTCCTGCAATTCCGCAAAGGATGCGGAGCCCATAATTCTGCGGCTCATGATCCGGCCAGCGATGGAAATCTGACGGTAGTCACTTTTATGACGCTCATAGTTCTCCAGTATCTCGGCAGCAGAAGCATTTACATCAAATAACTCGGCAGGGTATGGATCGATCCCTAATTTTTCAAGCTCTTCTTTGGCTTGTCTCCGGATGATTTCCTGTTCACTCAATGACATTCAGTGTTCTGTTAAAATATCTGCAAAAGTAAGATTTTCTAGGCTGACCTACGCCTCTTTAGTTCCTTCCGGATTAAGATTAGTTCTCGGCTGCTTTGACCTGCCACCGAAGTATTTTCAGATGCCCTCCTGAACAAGTAGGGCATGACCGATTTCACAGGGCCATAGGGTACATATTTGGCAACCCGATAACCAGCTTTCGCCAGATTGAAAGAGATGTTATCACTCATTCCATAAAGTTGGGCAAACCAAAATTTATCATCGTGGTTCGTAATTCCATTTTTCGCCATCAGTTCCGTGAGTAGCTTATTACTCTGTTCATTATGCGATCCACACATCATGGCCATTCGATGTCTGTTCGCAACGCAAAATTCCAACGCATCATTAAATGCCTTGTCACTTTCTTCTTTTGTCGGCTGAATCGGGCTTGGGTATCCTAACTGCTCAGCGCGCTCACGCTCCTTTTCCATGTATGCTCCCCGAACCAATTTTGCTCCTAAGTGGTAGTTCTTGCTCTCAGCCTCCTTGAATGCGTTCTTTAAATTCTGAAGAGAAGCGGTTCTGTAAAGCTGATAGGTATTAAATACAATTGCTTTCTCTGAATTGTATTTCCTCATCATGTCGTAGGTCAACTCATCAATGGGCTCCTGAATCCAGGTCTCTTCTGCATCGATCAATACCGGAACACGATATTCATACGCTTTCGCACAGATCCGTTTCACCCGCTCGCGCACTTTTTCAAAGGCTTGTTTCTCTTCTGCTGAAAGTTCTTTTTTGCTTTGGACTTTTTCCAGCAAATCAGCCGATGCAATGCCCGTTACTTTAAATACGCAAAAAGGAATTTTATTGGACTTATGTGCCTTTTCAATGGTCAGGATTGTTTCCTGGGTAGTTTTCT
>DASTYM010000544.1:0-2903 GCA_035764995.1 Cyclobacteriaceae bacterium
ATACCCTTTGCGATCCTGGAAATAGATTTTGGTTCCTGCCGCGTTATATACGGCTGCTTCGGATGGTGTCGTGAGGGTCATCAAATTCCGACCTCCTGTAACGGGTACCTGGTAAAGTTCAGGCATGGCGCGGTTTGGAAAATCACCATAGCGCTCCATATCTGTTCGGAGCGAGGTGAATAAAATATTCTTTCCATCCGGTGTGATCGAAGTCGGATAGTCATTGGATGAATGGTAGGTAAGCCGTTGTGGTTCACCGCCATTTATCGACATGATGAATATATCGAAGTTTCCAAACCGATCAGAAGCAAATGCCAGGGATTGACCGTTGGGAAGCCAAACCGGCATAAAGTCATGAGCCGGATGAATCGTGAGAGGAGAAGCTTTTCCCCCAGATGTCTGTACTGTATAAAGATCACCTTGATAGGTGAAGGCTATTTGAGAGCCATCAGGCGAAATAGCAGGATTGCGCATCCATAGTGCCTGCTGAGAGACGGCTTGCAGTGCAATTGCGCATAGCAACAGAGTTAGAAAGTTTTTCATGATTTGATGGTTTATATCAAGTACGAAAAATTAGGTTGGATTTGGAAGAATAAAGGATATAAGCGGCCGGGGAAATTATTTATAGCGCGGTTTGGAAAAATAGGTCTGGAGTCCGTAATATTGCACTCCTTTTAGGGGAATTCCTTGAGAAGAACAGTATTCCTCCTTAGCTCAGCTGGTTAGAGTCCCGCACATGCGGGATTAATCAGGGGGTTGAAAAAGGAACAAAGTATTCCTCCTTAGCTCAGCTGGTTAGAGCATCTGACTGTTAATCAGAGGGTCTTTGGTTCAAGTCCAAAAGGAGGAGCAAAACCGGGGTAGTCCAGCCCGGTTTTTTTTATTTACATAGAGTTCCCCACCTGGTAATCAATGGAGGAACAAAGCCGGGTTAGATTCAAATCCAGTTTTTATGTTTTACATCTACATTCTGTTCTCTCATTCTTCTAACCTTTACTACGTAGGTTATTCAACGGATGTAGACCTGGGGGTAAGGCAGCACAATGAATCTGGCCAAGGCACATTTACATCGAAACATCGTCCATGGGTTTTAAAAGGAGTATTTTCCTGCGGTGAAGATCGTGCTCTTGCAATGAGGATTGAAAAATTCATCAAAAAGCAAAAATCAAAATCTTTTATCGAGGCTCTTCTTAGTGGAGTTCCATTGACGGGCATCTTAGCTCAGCTGGTTAGAGTCCCGCACGTGCGGGATTAATCAGAGGATCTTTGGTTCAAGTCCAAAAGGAGGAGCAAAACCGGGTTAGTCCAGCCCGGTTTTTTATTTTCAAGGATTCAAATTGATATTTCGCAATCTAATCCTCGCCTAAAAATTTACGAATATCCTCCAGAATCATATCTGTCGGAGGGGGAGAAAAGAAATCAACATGACAGTCTATCCATTCATAGATATTGTCGTTGAGTATTAGTGCAGCAAATTCAGCTTTCAGGTAAGATTTCAAATTTGAAGTTGCTTCACTCATTTCCTTCCAGAGGGCTTTCCTGTTTTCCAGTACATATACGATGTCTTCAAAATCCTGGCTTTGCCTTGGGTCTCGGGCTCCCCTGTTCTTAAACGCTTCCAGTTTAGTGGCAATAAAATAAACAGGACTGAGAATCTTAATTGTTGTTGTTTCATCCAATGCGTATTCGCTGGCGTTGGTAAAACCTTCAGGATACCATATGTTCTCAAATCCCATTGCAACATCCTTTGTAGGCATGATGTCAACGGTGATCCCTTTTATCTTGTACCTGCATCGAACATTTGACGCTACATCATTGATAAATCCCCTGTTCCTCAACCGCTCATCAAGGTCAGCGTATTCTGAATAGTTCAATATTTCAATAATGACATCCACATCATCAGTCTCGCGGATTTCAAATGCCTGCTGATCGGCATAAAACGAAACCGTTGCACCTCCAACAAAGACAACCTGATCTTTAAGATCACCCAAAGCCTCGTAAACAGTCTTGATCCTTTCAGTATTATTTTGATGGCTCATCGATCATTTGGTTTAGTTCATCAACGGCAATTTTGACTTCGCGCACTTTTCCAACTCGAATCACATCTACTAGTGAAAGGAGTTTGTAAAATTCAGGATCTTCTGATGCGGCCTGCGGTTGTTTCTCATAAAACGGTTCAATTACCTGCCCAATGACGTCACCGATCCGGGTTGGCCAAACATAATTTTCCTGGCTTTTGAAGAATTTTCTCATGAAAGGGTGTGAGTGTGCGGTTACAATACCTCGCGATAGTGCTCCTGGCTGTTGTGGGAATACATATTTGACTCCATGTTCAAGAAACTCAAGGATGCTTATCTTGTTTGGACGTTTCTTGTTGTAATCTACGAGGCCAGCCAATCTGCTTCTATTCAACGATTCAGAGATTTCAGACATGCTGATTTTAAGCTCGTTTGCAAGGGGCACAAGCTGCCATTCCTTGTTTTTTAAGGCTATGATTTTTAATAAAATAGCGACATCCTGGGGTCGCATTCCGTTATGCTTCCTCATACGCAAGGCAAGATAGTAGTTTTTACGCATTTCGCAAAATGCGAAATAAAGATCAACAACTTCAACCCACCTTTCAACTATCTAACCACGAACTAACTTGTTTCGCTAACTGGATCAAGGTTGTCATGAATAGCATGTAAACCCCAACGATGACCACATTGGAAGTAAAAAGCAGATCCGTGAGTACGGGAATTCCACCCACAGGGGTTACTACTGCGATGGCTGGCATCAAAACAATGGTTAAAGAGAGCGCAACAAACAGGTTACTCAGTGTTTTAATGGTGATCGAATAGAATAGCGGAACATTTTTGAACTGTTTTTCGAACCAAACATCCACCAAGGCAAAAATAAAACCA
>DASTYM010000545.1:0-4475 GCA_035764995.1 Cyclobacteriaceae bacterium
ATTCGTGAAGCTCGTTTTGATTCAATACCGTTAATTGTTGTCAGGTATTCCTCAATCTCTTTATCATTTAAGAGCGGAACTGTAATCAGTTGAGTTCTTGAAACAATAGTGGGAAGAAGCTGGTCGGCCGCATTGGTAACAAGTATAAAATAGGTATGGGCAGCAGGTTCTTCTAAAATCTTAAGAATACCATTGGCGGCAGACGGATGCATGAACTCCGGCTGCCAGATGATCATCACCTTATATGAACTTTCAAACGGCTTTAAGGAAAGTGCCTTTACAATTTCGCGACTTTCTTCCCTTGAAATTAATGCCTGCTTGTCTTCACCGCCATAAGAAGTAGTCCAGTCATCCAGATCACTAAAGGGTTGCTCCAGTAAAAATGATCTCCATGACTTTAAAATATCTGCTTTAAAGCGTTCTTCATCTTTATCGCCTTTCACATTACTCAACGGAAAAACGAAATGCGTGTCCGGGTGAATATACTTTAAACTTTTACTGCAGGCAGGGCAGGTTCCGCAGGCGTCTTCACCTTTGTTTTGGCAGTGGAGGTAGGTGGCATAAGCGAGAGCTAAAGGCAAATTCAAGGCACCTTCGGCTCCAACAAATAATTGAGCATGGGCGATGTGATTACTCTGAACTGAATCAGTAAGCAGCTTTTTTGTTTCTGTTAATCCGGGTATTGCTGAAAATTTCATTTTGTCACGTTCTTGCCTGCTGTTAATTCAAATACATTGGCCAGGATTTCTTTTTCCATTTCATCGAATATAATATTCCTGCGCTCCATTGCTCTCGCAGCTGTTTCATAAGCACTCTTTAGTTGATAAGTGGTAAATCCTGCCGGTCCACCCCATGAAAAGGAAGGAATAAAGTTCCGCGGAAAACCTGCTCCAAAAATATTGGACGATACACCCACTACGGTTCCTGTGTTAAACATGGTGTTGATTCCACACTTGCTATGATCGCCCATCATCAATCCGCAAAATTGCAAACCAGTATTCACGAAGCTGCCTTTGGCGTAGCTCCACAACTTTACCGCGTCATAATTATTTTTGAGATTGGAGGTGTTTGTGTCGGCTCCCAGGTTGCACCATTCGCCCAATACTGAGTTGCCCAAAAAACCGTCATGTGCTTTATTACTGTAACCAATAATAACAGAGTTGCTAATTTCGCCTCCTACCTTGGAATAAGGGCCAACCGTAATGTCGCCTCTCATCTTCGCACCCATATTTACGTGTGATCCTTCGCACAATGCAAAAGAGCCTTTGATGATGGCACCTTCCTGCACGATCGAATTTTTTCCAAGGTAAATAGGGCCAGCCTCTGCATTCAGAATAGCAGCCCGAATGGTTACTCCCTCCTCAATAAATACGTCTGATTCATTATATACAATGGTGTGTTTGTCCCGAATCTCGGTAGACTTTCTTCCTTTCGTTATCAGGGAAAAATCAATTTTTAATTGTGCTCCATTGTATTGAAATATCCGCCACGGTTGATCGATGAGGGTAACTGTTCCCGAAAATTGTTTTGGAGTGGCTTTACTTAAATCCGGCAACGACATATCGTCATTCCTCCAGGCAAGGATCATCTCCTGATGTACCAGGGTCTCACCTTGTTTTAGAGAGCGCACGCTTTCGATGGCTTGATCATCAGGGCACCAGGCGGCATGAATAAACAAATTATCCTGGGCAGGTTTTAATGGAAATTTTTTTTGAAGATATGGCTCGGTTAAAAAAGACGCAGTTGTGTCTAACCTTTTCTCCCACTTCTCAGCCAACGTGAGAATACCAACCCTGATTTTACCAATTGGTCTTGTAAACGTGAAGGGCAGCAGATTAATACGAATTGCGGGGTCATCAAACAATACAAGGTTCATGAGGTAAATATATGCCGATTTTTCATCCCCACGATCCAGGAATTTTTCCTTCCTCACGTAGATATGATGGAGGGGATGCTGGATGCTGGATTCTAGATTCTGGCCTAAACTTTGGACTTCGATCTTCATCATTCGACATGCTGACGTTTCAGCCAGCATCCTGACCGCAAGCGTCAGGATTCGAAATTCTTTGGGCGTTGCGTGCGGCCGGAGGGTTAGGGTGGGGTAAAATAAAAAAGCCCTCCCAAGAATTCGGGAAGGCTTTTCATGCAAAAATATAAGAAGAAGTATTAAGCTTTCTTTTGGTACTTGTTCTTGAATTTCTCCACACGTCCCGCTGTATCCACAAACATTTTCTTGCCTGTGAAAAAGGGGTGTGAAGCTGAGCTAACCTCGACCTTAATAACCGGGTACTCCTTACCGTCTTCCCACTTAATGGTTTCCTTGGTTTTAAGCGTAGAACGGGTCAGAAACTTGAAATCACTTGATAAATCGTGAAATACAACTTCCTTGTAATCTGGATGAATGTCCTTTTTCATTTTATTTTCTTCGTTTTTCCTTAAAAGGACTGCAAAGATAAGGACATGGGGCGGAAATTCAATACCCCTCTCAAGTTTTTTGGCTCCTAGCCATAAGCTCTGTATTTTGCCTCAATCTTTACTTTAAGGATGAAGAGAATACTGGTTTTTCTGGTTTTATGCCCCTTCTGGATTTCAGCCCAAAGCAGCTATGCTACCCTAAATGAAAGTTATTATCACTTGATTGACCGATATGAGGTCGTATCAGGCCAAATAATACCGCAGCTGTTTACCACGGTTAAGCCATACAAACGATCCGATATTGTCACATTCCTGGACTCTGCCAACCAGCTTGGTGTATTTACCTCCCGTGCCGATCAATTTAATCTCGAGTATTTCCAAAACGATAACTGGGAATGGGCCCGCCCCGAAACCAACGATAGCCGGAAACCGATCCTGAAATATTTCTATAGGAAGAAATCAGATTTTTTGCACGTGGATGAAGATCCGGATTTTGACCTGCACGTAAACCCTGTATTGTACCTCGCAGGTGGAAAAGATTCACAAGTGGATGACCCGGTGTATATCAATACCCGCGGAATTGAATTACGGGGTATGCTCGATAAGAAAGTCGGCTTTTATCTCTACATGGCCGATAACCAAATGCGATTGCCTTCTTATGTAGCTCAAACAGTTCAGGATAATCCCTCGTATGGCTACTATTCAGTTATTCCGCACGAGGGATTTTGGAAACCATTCAAGGAAGATCAAGGATATGATTTTTTACATACGCGCGGATATGTCAGTTTTGAAGCTACCCGTCACCTCAACTTTCAGTTTGGACACGATCGGTTTTTTATTGGGAATGGTCAACGTTCGTTGATCTTTTCGGACCATGGTCCACCATCGCTGTTTCTGAAAGGCAACGTGAAAGTATGGCGATTGAATTACTTGTTTTCACTCAACCGAATGGTGGCAGATAAGAATGGGGGTTCATCCAGCACCGGGAAGTATCCTGATAAATTTGTCGCCCTTCATCATTTAAGCATTAACATCGGTAAAAAGTGGAATGTTGGCGTGTTTGAATCAGTGGTGTTTACTGATTCAACTTCGTTTGAATGGTCTTACCTGAATCCCATCATCTTTTATCGAGCCATTGAACAACAATTTGGCAGTAGCGACAATGTAATTCTTGGAATGGATTTTAAGTGGAATGCACTAAAAGGAGTTTCCTTGTACGGACAGTTTGTACTGGATGAGTTTGTATTGGATAATATTAAGGACGGCAACGGCTGGTGGGCAAATAAATATGGAATTCAGGCAGGCGTAAAATATTTTAATGCCTTTGGCGTCTCTAACTTTGACCTGCAAGCCGAGACCAATATTGTCAGGCCGTATACTTATTCCCATTATACGTCCCACGGAAATTATTCAGGTTATCTGCAGCCAATTGCACACCCTTTGGGTGCCAACTTTAAAGAAATTATCGGGATTGTCCGCTATCAACCAATTCCAAGGTTAAACCTCACAGGAAAAATTAACATGATGCAGGTTGGTCGCGATACAACGAATGTGAATTGGGGAAGCGATATATTGAAGAATAACGATACCCGTGAACAAGATTATGAAAACAAAATTACCCAGGGGGTTAAGAACGATATCCTGTTTGGAACCTTTACGGCAAGTTGGCAGGTCAAGCATAATATTTTCATAGACTTATCAGTTGTTTTAAGACAAAGTGAAAGTCCTGTTCCTGTCTATAACACCAATACTTCTGTAACTTCCTTAGCTTTGCGCTGGAATATTGCACAGCGCCTTTATGAGTTTTAACTGAAAATGAAAATATATCTCCGGATTTTAGGATATGCGAAAGGGCTCTCAGGCCGGTTAATTAAATTTTTTATCTACTCAATTTTAGGAGTGGCGTTTAGCGCAGGATATCTCGCACTGACCATGCCCATGCTGAAAATTTTATTTGACCCGGAAGTAAGCTCCACCATTCCTCCGCTTCCAACAACCTTTGAGTTCTCCAAGACGTATGCACAGCAATTTTTAAGTCATCATTTTATCAGGGTTGTGCA
>DASTYM010000546.1:0-14026 GCA_035764995.1 Cyclobacteriaceae bacterium
TAATAAACGACCGCTCTTCTTTACAGGCTGGCATAAAGCCGCCTTATTGCAAAATTACTAAATCAGATTTGGTTCTTAACACAGAATCTCTGTGGTAAAAAATTGGTGCTTCACCACAGAGGCCACAGAGGGGAATGCACACAGAGGACACGGAGGAACTGTTTCAAAAAAAGCTGCCTCAAAGATATCTCCCTGAGGCAGCAAACTGATAGACTATTACCTGTTACACCGCATCTGACAAACTGCTGAATGTAAAGTCGCGGACCTTCATGGCTGGAATGAAGCCGTTCGGGTTACCTTCGCTTGTTACAGCGCGAGCAGGCTTTCCTAAGGTTTCAAGGTTGTTCAACATGATGATCGGACTTTCATTAAAACGGAAATTCTTGATTGGATACATGATTTTTCCGTTCTCAATGTAGAAAGTGCCATCGCGTGTTAATCCCGTGAACAGGATTGTTTGCGGATCTACGGGACGGATATACCAGAAGCGAGTTACCAAAACTCCTTTCTTCGTGTCTTTAATCATATCCTCCAACGAAGCTGTTCCACCTTCCATAATTGCATTCCCTCCGAATGGTACAGGTGCTACGTTTTTCTGAGATGCCCAATAGCGGTCGTATTGAAGATTGGCAACTACTCCATTTTTAATCAGATCCAAACGCTTGCGAGCCTGACCATCACCAGCCCAGGGCGATGCAGGAACGTCATCGCTCCATGGATCGGTGTAGATATTTACACGTTCATCTACAATTTTTTCTCCCAGTTTTGTTCCGCCACCTTTTTTGGAATAAAAACTCCTTCCTTCATCCGCCTGGCGGGCG
The DNA here is from genome assembly GCA_035764995.1 of Cyclobacteriaceae bacterium. GTDB lineage: Bacteria > Bacteroidota > Bacteroidia > Cytophagales > Cyclobacteriaceae > UBA2336. Next base: position 822 of record DASTYM010000546.1, read on the forward strand.
TTCATGTTCTGAAGCATCAAGCGTACAAGATCAGCTGCTGCAGAAGACTCCAGCACCACTGTATATTTCCCGGGTTCGATAGCCTTTGCATTTCTCGATCTCAATGCTTTATCAATAGCTATGCGGGAAGCTTCGGAAGTGTTTAATTTACTTACGTCATTTTGTGTACCGGCCGCCCATCCTGAACCTGTTCCATCATTGGTACGCATGGTTACGGTGAAATCAACATTGGTTTCCTTGTTATAAGCAAATAATCCTTTGCTATTCATGATTGAGCTGAATCCGCTGCTGTCTTCAAGATAACCTGCTGCTGTAACATCTTTTGCTGCTGCAGGATTTATGCTATCTGCTGCAACCTTCGCCCGGAAATCAGGAGTGATTTTAGCAGTTGATTCGGAAAAAGTTTTAGATTCCGCTCCATACGTCTGTTGCGGAAGCGGCTCCATGAACTCAGGGTTCTCAGGGGCCAACTGTGCCAATTCTTCAGCACGTCTTACAGTTTTCTCGAGTGACGCATCATCAAATTCATTGATGGTTGCAGCACCTGACTTTTTACCAAAGTATGATTGCACACCCAGTGTTACGTTGCTGTCTTCACCGGCTGTTGATACGCTGTTACGTGCGTACCGGATGTTGCCGCGATCTGAACCATTCAGACTGACAGAGCAACCATCTGCTTTTGAGAAGCTTACTACCTTTTCAAGGATCTTTTTTGCTTCTTCTTTTGAAAGTATTGCCATATATCTATTCTGTTATCAGTTATTAATTATTTAGTAGCTAGTATTGAGTATTTAGTATTGAGTATTCTCTCACATCTCACTACTTATGTCTATATCGTTCTTCCTGTGTTAATCACATTAATTCCATTGAAGCGAGCTGTAGCCGATCCATGTGAAACTGCGTTTGACTGCCCAGGTTGTCCTTTACCATCATTGAAGGCTCCACCTAATCTGTAATCACGCTCATCACAAATCTGCGAGCACGAGTTCCAGAAATCCTGCGAGTTGGCCTGATAGGCTACGTCTTTCAACATACCCTCAATCTTACCGTTCTTGATTTCGAAGAACAACACACCACCAAACTGGAAGTTGTAACGTTGCTGATCAATTGAGAAGGAAGAATCTTTCACAATGTAAATTCCCTTTTCGATCCCGGAAACCATCTGTTGAGGGGTGAGTTGCTCCTTTCCCGGCTGCAATGAAATATTTGCCATGCGTTGGAACTGAACATCCCTCCAGCTTTGCGAGTAGCAGCATCCGTGTGATTCTTTTTGGTCGATGATATTCACCTGGTCACGTATAGCCTGATAGTTAACAAGTATACCATCTTTAATAATATCCCATGACTTACATTTCACACCTTCGTCATCATAACCAACAGCACCCAGTGAACCTGGCTGTGTCTTGTCGGCCACTACGATAACGATTTTGCTTCCAAAATTAAATTTCTTGGTCTTCCACTTGTCGAGCGTTAAGAAACTGGTTCCTGCATAGTTAGCTTCGTATCCCAAAACGCGGTCGAGTTCAGTTGGGTGACCTACCGATTCGTGAATGGTTAGCCATAAGTGCGAAGGTTCTAGCATTAAGTCATACTTACCGGGCTCTACTGATTTAGCTGCAATCATTTGCTTCACCTGTTCAGCCGCCATGCCTGCATCTTCAATGATATCATACGACTTATTATAGAGTATGACATCTCCCGGAGATTGGATTTTATCTTCCGGGCGGCCATCGAGGTATTCATAGCCCATTCCAACCGGAGAGCTGAATGCACTTCTTGTTTTAAACTGACCTGTGGCACGATCAACCATTGATACTCCGAATCCTGGTTGGATACGATAAATATCCTGATCGATATAAGAACCTTCGGAAGAGGCAAAATACTTTTGCTCATTCACCATGGCAATAGCACTATTCACAAAGCTTGCTCCTTTCTCCAATGCTTTCGAGTTTGCTGCCAACAGCAAGTCAACTTTATCTTTTACCGGGACTTCAAATCCGTTTTTCTTGATTGGCGTTTTCCAGCTTACCTCTCCATGTGATTGTGTTGGAGCAAGTTTCACTGGTTCTTTCTGGTATTTGCTGTTAGCCTTGGCAATGGCTACTGCGCGTTCTGCAGTTTTCTTCATGCCATCAGGCGTTACGTTATTGCTGGCAGCAAACCCCCAGGTTCCATTAACGATCACACGAATACCTACTCCAAATGATTCAGTGTTCACAATCCCCTGAACCTTTTTCTCGCGAGTGGTCACAAACTGATTGAGGTACCTTCCTATACGAACATCGGTATAGGTTGCACCTAATGCCTTGGTTGTGTTAAGCGCTATATCAGCCAGTTTCTTTTTCTGAGATGCATCCATCAGCGGATCAAGCAATCGTTGCAGATCTACATCGTTCGAAAATGAAGCGAAGGGCATTAGCATGGCACCTGCACTCATTCCGGCTACTTGTATAAAATCTCGTCTTTTCATATCTATAGTATTGAGTATTTAGTACTGAGTCTTAAGTATTAAGTATTTAGTATTAGTATGAGTCTAAAGTATCCAGTTTGAGTCTTTTTGAATATTGTCTTAAATCTCAATACTCAATACTAAATACTCAATACTAAATACTAAATACTCATGTCTATTATCTATATCGTTCTTCCTGTATTAATCACATTAATGTTGTTAAATCGAGCTGTGGAACTTCCGTGAGAAACAGCGCTGGATTGCGAAGGTTGTCCTTTACCGTCATTGAACGATCCAAAGAAACGATAATCCTTTTCATCACAGATTTTTGCGCAACTATTCCAGAACTCCTGAGTGTTCGCCTGATACGCTACATCGTTCAACATTCCTTCGATCTTTCCATTCTTAATTTCATAGAACACACTTCCGCCAAACTGGAAATTATAACGTTGCTGATCAATTGAATAAGATCCGCGGCCAGCGATGTAAATTCCTTTCTCTACATCCTTTATCATTTGATCAATTGAGTATGGATCTTTGCCAGGCAGAAGTGAAACATTTGGCATACGCTGAAACTGTACTTCACTCCAACTTTCCGAATAGCAACAACCATGTGATTCTTTTTGCCCAAGAATATGCACCTGGTCACGAATAGCCTGAACGTTCACAAAAATTCCGTTCTTAATCAAATCCCAACTCTTACATTTCACACCTTCATCATCATAGCCTACTGCTCCAAGAGACCCGGGTTGAGTTTTGTCCGCAACAATGTTAACGATGTCGCTTCCATACTTAAATGTTCCTGATTTCAGTTTATCCAATGTGGCGAAACTTGTTCCTGCATAATTGGCTTCATATCCTAAAATGCGATCAAGCTCCAGCGGGTGCCCCACAGATTCGTGAATGGTGAGACCCAAATGATTCGGCTCCAGAACGAGGTCATACTTTCCGGGCTCAACCGATTTGGCTGTAATCATTTCCTTAGCCTGTTTGGAGGCGATAGTCATATCCTCAATTATATCATAACTGTTTTTATACAGCATCATACCTTGAGGACCAGCTACCTTATCTTCATTTTTCGGGTTCATGTATTCATAACCCAATCCCATAGGAGCACTGAGTGCGTTACGAGACTTGAATTTGCCGGATGCTCTATCAATAACCGATACGGTAAAGGTTGGCCAAATGCGATGAATGTCCTGATCAATATAAGAGCCTTCGGTAGACGCGAAATACTTTTGCTCGTTAATCTGGAAGAGGCTGGAGTTTACAAAGTTAGCTCCGTTTTTCATGGCCTCTGAATTCGCGTTGAGCAACAAATCAACCTTTTCTTTTACAGGAACTTCAAAAGCATTTTTTTGAATCGGGGTCTTCCAGCTAACCTCGCCATAGCTTTGAACGGGTGCAAGTTTTACAGCTTCCTTCTGGTATTTTGAGTTTGCTTTCGCAATGGCAACAGCTCGTTCAGCAGCCTTCTTAATTCCAACTTCGGTAACATCATTTGTTGATCCGAAACCCCAGGTACCATTTACAATCACCCTGATACCCACGCCAAAAGATTCAGTGCTGGCTAAGTTTTGAATTTTATTTTCCCGTGTAAGCACTACCTGATTCAGGTAACGACCTATCCGAACATCAGCGTAGGTCGCGCCTTTTGACTTCGCTGTATTCAGAGCAACATCGGCAAGCTTCTTTTTTTGAGAGGTTTCGAGTGAAGAATCTAAGAGGGCTTCAATTGAAATGGGGTTACCTACCGCGTTCAATGGGAGCATTAAACCTCCTAGCCCCATCCCCGCCAGCTGAACAAAATCTCTTCTTCTCATAAAATAAATATAAGCGTGGTTGTTGTCTGGAAAATAATAAAAACCACCGGGAGAATAAAATAATATGTAGAAGTGGATCAATAGCCATTCTAATGGCAAAACCGCGTGATCAGGTTCGAAACCGCATCCTATTCAACGAAATCTCATGAATTCGTGTAGTCAGTTTTATGACGCTTCCTCTTTTTTCTTTGGAAACAACACAGAAGAGAGCATTGCGATGGCAAGGATAAAGACAATTACAATAAGAGAAATCTCAACCGGTATTTTAAAGAAATCAACAATACACATTTTAACACCTACAAATACCAGGATAGCCGAAAGTCCAAATTTGAGGTAATGGAAATATTTTTCAATACCCGACAAGGCGAAGTAAAGCGATCGTAATCCCAGGATCGCAAACACATTGGAGGTATAAACGATAAACGGATCATCTGAAATTGCCAGAATCGCAGGAATAGAATCAACCGCAAAAATCAAATCTGTAGCTTCAATGAGAATAACAACAAGAAACAAGGGTGTGGCCCAGGTCTTTGCATCGCGTTTTACGAAAAAACGATCCCCTTCAAAACCGTGAGTAACAGAAAACAATCGTCTTGCCAGTTTTATCAAAGGATTTTTCTCCGGCTCAATTTTAGAATCATCAGAAGTGAGCATGCGAACACCTGTGAAAATGAGGAAGCCACCGAAAATATACACCAGCCAGTGAAACCTGTGAATTAATTCGATACCTGAAAAAATAAAAATTGCACGCATGACCAGCGCACCCAAAATTCCCCAAAACAAAACTTTGTGTTGATTTTCCTGTGGCACCTGGAAGTATGAGAAAATCAAAATGATGACAAAGATGTTGTCAACACTCAATGATTTTTCAATCAGATAACCTGTAAAAAATTCAACAGCTTTTTCTTCACCGAAAAAAGAATAGATCAGGAGATTGAAGATAAGTGCCAGGGTGACCCAAACACCAGTCCAAATGAGTGCCTCCTTAACTGTTACAGTATGAGATTTCCGGTGGAAAATACCTAAATCAAGCGCCAGCATTCCCAGCACAAACAGATTAAAACCTGCCCAAAGCACAATAGACTGATTCATGATGAAAAATAAGAATTTTATTGGAAAGGGTGAGTAGGTTTCAGCCCAGTAAAGGCTCCGCGTTACACTATTGCAGAAAATTCTCTCGCCCCACGTCAATTTTTTCTATCGCATCTTTATTGATTTTTCCATAAGCATGAGGAAAGAGTTCACCATTTGTTCCGGATTCATGTTTCAATTGTGAGGAAAGTTTTTTTTCATTGATATGAAGGAGAATAATATGCGCTGCTGATTTATAATATCGGTCAAGAACTCCGTTCAATTGATTCGCATAACAAAGATGAATAAATCCTTCGCGCTCAAAAGCTGATGGAGCATAAACTTGCTCGTTTTTATAAGCTTCCCATTCATGTTCCGTTGCGACATGGTAGATCATCTTTGTCTCATTAAATCTGATCAGAGAATCATTTCAAAATAAATTAACGGAACGTTGCGATAGACCACTCGTCCTCGCTCATTAAATCCGCTCTTCCTGTAAAAATCTCCGGCACCAGCCACAGCATCATATGCATCAAGTCGAATCGCCTCAGCAGGCCAGTCCGTTGCAATTCTTTTCGCTTCCTTTATTAATTGGCCACCTACACCACTTTTCTGTTCTGACGGGTTAACAGCCATAGCCAATAAATAAAGGACACGTTTTTTAACTGGCGTAAAATAGGTTACGTCAATGGCCCAGGGTTTTTTCTGCGCAAGGGTGAGAACCCCTACCAACTTGTTTCCATGACGAGCCATTAAAACTTTTGAAGTATTACTGATACCCAACTGAACACCTCGCTCATTGGTCATCGTACTCCAATGGCCATGCCCAAATTGCTTCGTGAGATGTTCTGCCACCGCATTTCGCAGGTCAGCTATCGGATGAGCATCTTCTTGCGTTGCGATAGAGAAACTAAGTTTCATTCCTTTTTGATTTCCAGAAACACAACTTTACCATCCATTGTCGATGCAACAATCTCCCGGCTGCTTAAAATATTTATCGTATTGACCATTGAGTTATCAATTTTATAAAGCCAATCGACTCTGCGTTGTAGAGGGTCAATAGCATAGACAACACCGCTTCTTGTACCAAAAAAGACCTGGTGATCTTTTTCGATTAGCATCGAGGGGACATGTTCATATCCATAGCCGCAAAACATTTTCCATACTGGCTTGTGCAGCTCCTTACCAGTTGCATAGGCAACGAGTGTATCCTGCATGCTTTTGCCATAGATCAATTTACCATCGTTGGATATTCCAATTGATTCACGTAACCCACCCTCTTTAGTTCTCCATAATGTTTTACCGGTGGATGCTTCGATAGCAGATAAGTAGCGATCAGGTGCCGCAATATATACCACACCTTTGTTTGCAACGGGAATACATGACGCTGGCGAATAATTACGTACCGGAGATCCATTAGTCCACTTCCAAATCAATTGCCCAGTTTTTTTATCGAGCGCATATAAATTAGTGTCCCATGCTCCAAAAATAATTTTGTTCTTATCAAGCAAGGGTGTGCTAACAACAGGTCCATTAATTCCCTTAAAATTCCAGCGTTCCTTCCCTGTATTGAGATCGAAACTCCTAAAGTATCCATCACTGCCACCGATGTACACAACGTCCTTATTGATCACCGGAGATCCAAGCACCGCAGCATCAGTTTTGAATTTCCACCATATTGTTCCGCTTAGTGGGTCAATGCAGTACACATATCCATCGGTCGATCCAAAGACAACATGTTTTTCTGTAGCGGCAGGTGAAGAGAAAATCGGGCCGCCCGTTTCAATTGTCCACTTCTTACTTCCATCCTTTAATGATAAAGCCTGCACTGTTCCGTTTTGATTACCAAAAATCACCAACCCGTTCGACACAGCCGGAGTAGAGATAACGTTCGCATCAGACGAGAAGGTCCAGCGAGCTTTCACCTGAGGGTATTCTTTATTCCCTGCGTATTCAGGTCTTGGAAAATTCGTTCCTGCATCGTAATCTCTATTTTCAATTTTTATTTTTCTCCAGACAGGAAGCGTCTTTATACCAGGCGTTCGTTCAGAGAAAAAAATAGAATCCATGCGAACATCTACAAGATTATATCCACCGACTTGTTCTTTCGCCCGTAAGTTTGAACGTCCCATTGTTGCCGGGATATCTTCAAAATTCATTGCTCTGTTTCTATGACCATGACCACACAAGACCGCAATGGTATTGCGCTTACGAAGCCGGTCTGTCACCTCGTACCAATTATCAAGTCCATTATCCAGCGGGTAATGATTGAGAAAAATAATCGGCATTTCCTTCGGTGTGTTATCGAGCACACTATCCATCCAGATCACCGCACTGCGGGGAACGTGGCCATCACTCATTCTTACATAAGGTCCCGAAGCGCATCCGAAAAAACGGATTCCGTTGTAATCAAAAACAAATTTATCATTACCAAAAATTGTTGAGAAGTCGAGTCCTCCGCTTTCACTCCAGCCTGTGTCGTGATTTCCAGGAATGATGTAATACGGAATATCCAAACTATCGAGAATAGCCCGGGCAAGTTGTATTTCCTCACGCGTGCCCAGTTCAGTGATATCGCCTGTTAAAACAGTAAAAGCAACATCACTCATTCCATTAATATCCCTGACCGTTCGGCTGAGGTCCTGATGAGGAACTCCATTGGGGAGACTAATGTGCGTATCAGATATAAATGCAAACCGAAAAGGTTTTATTTGTGCTAATCCCTCGAATCCAACTAAAGCAAGAATTACAAAAAGATACTTTTTCATCATTGGTTTATCATATCATCACTACAACGTCTCCTTCAACCATTTGAAAAATTCGCGCTGCCATACTTGCGCATTTTGTGCTGTGAGCACCCAGTGGTTTTCAGTTGGCAAATACACGAGTTTACTCTTGATGCCCCGCAACTGTGCAGCCTGAAAAGCTTCAAAGCCTTGTCCATCCGGTACACGATAGTCTCTGCCACCCTGAAAAATTAATATCGGTGTGTTCCATTTATCAACAAGGTTACTTGGATCAAATTGTGCGTATGATTTTTGCGCAGCTGCATTGTTCTTATCCCAATATGGTCCACCATAATCGAAGTCAACAAAAAAAACTTCCTCAGTAGTGCCGTACATACTTTTAAAATTAAAAATACCATCGTGCGAAATGAACGTCTTGAAACGCTTATTATGAATACCGGCTAAATAAAATACAGAGTATCCACCATAGCTTGCTCCCACACATCCCAACCTGTCTTTGTCAACAAATGGTTCTTTGGCAACTGCATCAATCGCTGACAAATAATCCTGCATCACTTGTCCGCCATGGTCTTTGCTGATTTGTTCATTCCAGGCAACGCCATGCCCCTGCATGCCTCTCCTGTTTGGAGCAACAACGATGTAATCATTGGCCGCGATCAATTGTAAATTCCAACGAAACGAATAGAACTGTGTAAGCGGGGATTGAGGACCTCCCTGGCAGTACAGTAGTGTTGGATATTTTTTGGCTGGATCGAAATTTGGAGGATAAATCACCCATACCAGCATTTGCTTTCCATCAGTGGTTGGCACCATGCGTTTTTCAATTTTGCTCAGACTGATGTTGCTGTACTTCGCATCATTTACGTGTGTCAATTGAGTCATCTGCCCGTTACCAAGATTCACGGTGTAAAACTCGGCTGCATGATTCATATCGGTACGGGTCACAATCATGGTGTTGCCCGATTGACCTACCATGCCTGTTACATCAAACTCGCCATTGGTAATTTGTTTTACGGCCGGCTGTTTTTTGGTGAAGCCCGGGTAATCAACTTCAAACAACTGAATGGTTCCTCCCATTGGAGCAACAAAATAAATTTTCTTCCCATCGGGGCTCCAGCGAAAATGACTTACGTGGCCGTCCCATTGTTCCGTCAGGTTGAGCGTTACATTTCCATTTCGCACGATGATGTCATTTTTATCCGATTCATAGCCATCGCGTTTCATACTCAGCCACGCCAAAACTCCGGTTGAAGAAAATGATGGCTCCGTATCGTAACCCAACATACCTTCCGTAATGTTGACCGTGTTTCCGGTAACAACATCGTACTCATATAAATCAGTATTGGTGCTGATCGCGTATGCAGTTCCGGTTTTCTTCTTCGATACATACACAACTTTTTTGCTATCGATTCGCCAGGTGTAGTCTTCATCGCCACCAAATGGTTGTTGCGGGCAATCGTAAGGTTCATTCAACATAATATCTTTTCCCTCTCCTCGTTTATTCTTAACAATAGGATGTACAAATAAGTGGTTGTAAGAACCATCTTCCCATGTATCCCAGTGGCGATAATTTAAACCGTCATAAATCTGCACGTTGGATTTGTCCAATTCGGGATAAAATTCTTTTCCCTGCACCTTGTTGATCTTTACTTCCTGTATTGTAATCTGATACTGACCGTCAGGCGAAACAGACCGGTCATCGACCAGTACTTCATCACTTAGTTCATACGGCACACCACCAGTTAACGGGATACTGTATCGTTTGCTGGTGCTTTTATTTTCAGATACGCTTGGAGTACTCACACTGTACACCAATTGTTTTCCATCCCGTGAAATTCCAATAGGGCTCACACGGCCCAGCTGCCAGAGCAGCTCGGGTGTCATCCTGTTCTGTGCGAGGACAGTAAGCGATAAAAGAGTAGCAAACAGAATCAATAAATATCGGTTCATAGTAAATTGTTTATGCTCGAAATTAGCAAAATTCTATAGATGAGTTTGAGAGGCATAATGTAATGTCTGTAAGGCTTAAATTGCAGCTGATTTCTTAGCGGGCGTTTGGGCTCTATTATGCCAATGACGAAAGTCAACGCGATTGGAATACACCGGAAATCGAAACTACAAATTAGGATCAATCCTTATCCAACTTAGCGTTAATGGTGTGAATCACATTATCGAGCTCAGTTGCACTCTCGTGTATTTTGTCCGTAAAATCTTTTAGACCGTTATTCGAATCCTCCATTTTCAATACATTCACCAATCCTAATATTCTTGCCAACGGGCCACGCACCTTATGCGCATTGAAGTAAGCGAACTCAATTAATTTTTCGTTTTGAATTTTTACTTCACGTGTGCGTTCTTCTACTATGGCCTCCAGGTTTGAGTTAATTTCCTGCATCGCATTGTTAATGGATTTCAATTCTTCAGACTGCACGAGAATCTCTTCATTTTTTTCATTGACTGATTTGTTTAGCTCGATCAATTGCTTGTTTGCAGATCGATATCGCCAATACAGGTTAAAAATTAAAATTGATGAAACGATTACAATTCCGAGAATAATTCCACCCGAGATCAGAAGATTACGCTGTGCTTTTAAAACCTGTTGATTCAGCAAAAGTTCCTTACTGGTCAGTTCCAGGTTATAATGCATTTCTAATGAAGCCAGTTGATCATTCCTGCGCAGGTTAAAATCATTACGCGTTGCCTCTACATACATCTTGTTATAGTAAAGTGCCGAGTCATATCTTTTCACGCGCTCGTGCAAATCGCTCAACGATTGATAGGCAAGCATGAGTGCATCTTTACTATCATACTGTTTTAATTGTGAGAGAGATTGATATAAATAAAAATATGCTGAGTCATATTTTTGAAATTTCATATAATGCTTGGCAATTTCCTGATTCAGGTATACTCCCACTGCTCGAAAATTGCCAGCCTTCACTAATTTCAAGGACCGAAAATAGGAATGCAACGCTTTAGCCGGTTCATTCTTTCGATCGTAAATTCCACCGAGATACTGCAGTGCATAAGCTTGTCTTTCTTTATTGCCCGTCTTTTCAAATACAGCAAGAGCATCCTGGCAATAAGGAAGTGCATTATCGGGCTGATTCAATCCCTTATAGCATTCACATACTAATAATCCCGATGACGCCACAACTTCAATGGCCCCAACGCTTTTTGAAAACTCGATAGATCGTTTTGTGAACTCCAGCGCGCGCACATAATCTTGTTGATATAAATAGGTTGCCCCGACATTATGGAGCACTCTTCCCATATTTCTTTTATCTCCAATTTGTTCGGAAATCTTGAGCGCTTTAAAGAGTTCCTCTAATCCCAGTTTATAATTTCCCTGGTTATAATATGCCGTTCCAAGGTTTTTGTGTGCTTCAGCAATGCCTCGCTGATAGTTAAGTTTCTCTCCCAGTGCTTTAGCCCTGTTTGCATAGACTTCCATGGTGTCAATTGAGAATGCCAGGTTGAGAAAGGCAATTCTATTAAGGATGTCTACTTTACCTGTATCTTCTGCATGGTTCTCAAGAGATTTTTTCAGCGAATCCAACGGGGTCTGCGCTACTCCGACCGAAATGAATAGAAAAAACAATAGCGCTAGTCTCATGAGGGGTACAAAATTAATCAATCAATTTGAATTGCCGGTAATCGGTCATCGGTAACTGGTATTCGGTATTCAGTGTTAAATGTAACCGGTATTGATTGCACAAACTTTACTGATTACTGATAACCGACAACCAATTACCAATGTTTACTCGTACCGCAACGACTTAACCGGATTTTGGGTGGCCGCCTTGATGGATTGATAGCTCACGGTGAGCCAGGCAATCATAAAGGCTATGGCTCCAGCCACCAGGATAATCCAAGCACTGATTTGGATACGATAGGCAAAATTTTGAAGCCACCAATTCTCCATCAGATACCAGGCCACAGGTACGGCTAAAATGAAAGCAATCAGAACCATGCGTGAAATGTCTTTCGAGAGCAATACCACAACACCCGTAACAGAAGCGCCCAACACTTTACGAACACCGATCTCTTTAGTACGCAAACTTGTAATGTATGCCGATAATGCAAATAAGCCAATACAAGCAACAAAAATGGCCAGTACCGAAAATACGGTAAACAATTTACCCATTTGCTCTTCATTGGAGTAGAGCTGCGTGAGGTTTTGGTCGAGGAACGAAAATTTAAACTGCTGAGCAGGCATCACTTGTTTCCATTTTGTTTCCACTGCCTGGATTGCCGCAGGAACTTCTCCGGGTTTAATCCGAACAATTCCATAACCAACACCTACATTCCTGCCAAACGCTTCATTGCTCTGAATAACCAGCGGAGTTACGTGATCACGGAGCGACACAAAGTTGAAATCCTTCACAATACCGGTGACCACATAAGGTATAGCAACATTCTCTTCTCCCCGCTGTTGCATGTTAACAAGCTTTCTGCCAATCGGGTTTTCAAGGCCCATCACTTTTACGGCAGTTTCATTCAGCATAATTGAAAGTGAATCGTTTGTTTCTTTTGAAAACCATTTTCCTTCCAATAACTCCAGACCGAGCGTTTCTCCAAATTCATCGGCAATGACCATCGATTTTGTGGTTAGAATTTCAGATGACCCCTCGGGCTGAAATTGTATACCAAAGAAATCGCCTTGCTCACCCGGCATTGCAAAAGATCCTGCAGCATGTATAACTTGTGGAAGCAGGTTAAGTTCTTCGAGGAATGTCTTTGCCTGCAGGCCTTCCATGTTAAACATCCGCTCCACTACCAGAACCTGTTCCTTATCAAAGCCAAGCGATTTTTCACGCATGTATTTCATTTGCTGACCTATGACCAACGTACCGATCATGAGCACAATGGAAATCCAGAACTGAAAAACAACAAGTCCATTCCGTATCCACTTTCCTTTCTCACTGCTGGTGAATTTTCCCTTCATTACAACCACCGGATTGAATGATGAGAGCACAAGCGATGGGTAAACACCCGCAAGTAATCCAACAAAAACAGTCAGGAGAAAAAGTCCGGAGACTGAAACCAGATCGAACGGAAATGCAAGTTGCTTTTGTACGAAGTCATTAAAGAAGGGCAATGCGAAAATAATGATAC
>DASTYM010000547.1:0-5705 GCA_035764995.1 Cyclobacteriaceae bacterium
TGCATTTTCATTTTGCTGCATGCAGGAGGCCATGACAAGCAGCACCAGAGCAGGTGTGAGCAGTTTTTTCATAGGGGTAAGGATTTGGTTTCTATGAAGTTAACTGAAAATTGAGCCAAACACGATCCTTAACGCGAGTTAATTTTTAATGGCCAAAACATAAGAATTTAAGAGGATATCGAGTGTTTTACATTCGCGGAGATGTTCTCCACAGTCCATTCGATTTGCTTTTCAAAGGCATGTTTCCGCACAGGGCAGACTTTCTTGTCGCAGATTTTGCAGGAGAAATCGAGGCATCCATCCGAGTGTACGAAGAGTTCGAGCGACTCTCCAAAGTTTTTGCGAACAAGCTCTGCCAGTGCATCAATTTCAAGGTGAGCTTCATTTACATTGAGATACCACGGAACGGTAAGATGGCAATCCAGATGGAGTGTGCTTCCGTATTTGATAATGCGCAGGTTGTGAAGATCAACCCAGTTTTCTCTCCGGTGCTCGTTTAACAGCTTAACCATCTTTTTTAACAGTGTGCGATCTGTTTCGTCCATAATACCTGCCAATGAAGTCCGGATAATTTTATAGCCTGTGTATAAAATGATAAAACTGAAAAGAATTGCTACCACACTATCCAACCATGTAATATTTGTCAGGTGAATAAGTACTAATCCGAGCAGAATTCCAGCGGTTGAATACGTATCTGAGATCAGATGCTTGCCACTTGATAATAAAGCTTGTGAGTTATTTTTTGTCGCAACACGAACGCAAATTGACCCTGCAATAAAATTCAGCACTGCTGTACCGCCTATGAGCAACATCCCTAAATCAAGTTGCTTCAATGGAGAAGGGTGAATCAGATTGATAATGGCTTCATAAATAATAAATGTTCCGGCAAGAAAAATCATGCTTCCTTCAACTGCCGAGGAAACAAATTCAATCTTCCCATGGCCGTATGGGTGGTCAGTATCGCGTGGTTTTGCAGCAAGGTACAAACTGAACAAACCAAAAAGGCCTGCGATTACATTAACGATGCTTTCAAGTGCATCGGTGAGAATGGCAACCGATCCCGTTAAGGTGAAAGCAACAAGTTTAATAATAAAGAGAGAAATTGAAAGTGCTGCCACCCCCATTTGAAGGCGGATGTTTTGTTTTGAGGCTTCCATCTACGCTGTTGATTTCGATTTCCTGATAACCTTGACAAGAGCCGGGATGGCAATAATCACCCAAACAACATTCAGGAAGGTGTTAGCGTATGCCTTGAGATAAAATGTGTAGATAACAAAACATACCCCGCCAAGGATATTTAAGATCAAAAAGGTGTACGAGTCAGATTTTATTTTTTGATAGCTGTTCAATGCGTAAGCTGCAAGAATCGAGATTGACGCAATCCAGCCCAGTATGTCAATAAGTAGTTTCATCTTTCCTGTTTCAGGTCACCAGTTACCGGCAACCGGCAACTGGTAACATTTTCTAATTTCTAAGTCTAATACGCACTAGGTACATGTCCGCAGTAACGTACAACGTTTTCCCGTCATCAGCCAGGGCACAATTGGAGGTTGCTTCTGTAATTTTGATTTTACCGAGCAATTTTCCGGCTGAATTAAAAATCCAAATACCACCAGGTCCGGTTGCAAAAATATTTCCATTGCTGTCAACCTTTAACCCGTCTGGTAATCCTTTTTCAGTTTTGGTATTTTCAGTCGCGTCATAAAGAATACGTGCATTCGTGACAGAATCTTTTTCGTTGAGATCGAATGCATACCACCTTGCTTTCGCTGGATCAGAGTTTGCCACGATCAAAGTTTTTTGATTTGGTAAAAACGCTAATCCATTTGGGCGCGTGAGTGAATCAACAATAACTTTTATGTCACCTTCGGCAGGAACAACATAAACTCCATTGAATGGAATTTCTTTTGTTGGATCATCTGCTTGTTTTGGAAGCCCATACGGTGGATCGGTAAAGTAGAAACTGTAATTGTAGAACACTGCATCATTCGGGCTGCTAAATCTTCTTCCCTGGTAACGATCAGCAATAGTAGTATACTCAGCTTTCGGAGTATCAATAGCTGAATTCATCACAGCCAGCCTTCTGTCACCATGTTGACAGAGTACAAGATTGCCTTCATCGTCAAACAACAAGCCATTGGAGCCCGGCTCTTTGCTTTCGGTTGAAGTGCCCGTGAAGCCCGAAGGTCTCAAATAGGGTTCAACCCCTTTTTCCTGCGTCCATTTGTAAATAATGTTCTTCGGAACATCTGAAAAGATCAACATGTTTTGATCTGCAACCCATAACGGACCCTCACTCCATTCAAATCCTTCGCCCAAAATATCAATTTGAGCATCGGCCGTAACGATAGCATCAAGGGCCGGATCGATACGCTCCACACTGCCGATGGATTTTTCCGGTGTGTTGCAGGCGATCATAATGAACAGAAAGAGGATGAGTAATGGATACGATCTCATAGGCTAATTATTTGGAGGAAGTTATTAAATCATTTTTGAATACACTCTATACCGCTTGCAAACCTTTCCGTCAATTCGTTCACATTCTCTTCGCATCGGCAGGTTGTTCTCTAAGATAAGATGGCTGTCCATGACAGTCATTCCGCGTTCAGCGGCTGATTCCATCATCGATTTTCCCAGCAGTGCAGTAATACCTAATCCGCGAAAGCCAGGTTTGACTGCTCCTAATAATAGATTGAGCTGTTTTGTTTTTCGCATGGAGTATAAGATGTGAAGAAATCCGAATGGAAATAATCTTCCCTTTGCTTTTTGGATTCCATGACTCATGTCGGGCATAGCAACAACAAACGCAATGATGTCGTACTGCGGATTAACCACAATTTTCACAAACTCATGATCCAACACTGTGAAATACTGGTCGGCAAATTCTTTCATTTCTTCTTCGGTCATGGGGACAAAACCGAAAAGGTGAGCGTATGCTTCATTTACTAATCTGAATACTGGAATGATGTACGGCTTGAGCTTGGACTTTGAATCAAACTCCAGCAACCTCAATGATTGGTTTTTTTTAACCCTTTCGTAAACTTTTTTGTAAACAGCAGGAATCCCGTCTTGGATCGGCATTTGATAGGAGACACAATCTATTTCCTTGTGAAAATTCTCGTACTCTACCAAACCCTGCATGTAAGCAGGATTCGCTGATGTTGCAATCACTGGCAAGTGTTCAAGGCCTTCAATTTGTAAGCCCTGTGGATCTTTATCGGAGAAACCGTAAGGGCCAATCATTTTAGTCATTCCTTTTTCTCTTCCCCAATTTTCGATGTATCGGATCAATGCGCTTGCTACTTTCTGGTCATTGATGCAATCAAGATTAAAAAAGCGTACTGTTTTTTCCTGGTGTTGCAGGTTGTAGGGGTGATGTATAATTCCCATGATCCTGCCAACCGGTACCTCGTCTTGATATGCTATTAGGCGAATCGTGTGGCAGTAGGATAAAGCATTATTTTTCTTGGGGTCATGAAAGGTTCGTTCATCAACGTAAAAAGGAGGCACCCACCGGGTATCTCCTTCGTAAATTTTTTCAGGAAGAAAAATGTATTGTTTGAGGAGTGCTTTAGTGTCTACTACTTTGATCTCAATACTCATGAAGGTAGAATTCCGACATGAGTTAGGGAAATAAATTACTTTTTCAAAGTGAGCTGCCGGATTGAAATAAAACTGAGCATGTAGGCGAGTGGAACAAGAAAAGTTGGCAGCCAACTGATCGGGAACTCGGCAACGATTGTGTTCGCAGGCTCATTCATGAAAAACCTGAATGGTGTTGGCATGGAAAGAATGGCAATCGAAACGATGTTGATCAGCAATCCAAGGCAGGCCAGGTTCCAAATGATTATTACAGATTTTGATAATTTGTTTTTGAAGGCTAAATAAGCCACGATAGGTGCTGTGACTCCTGAAAGAACATCGAAGTTCTGCCCTTCAAAGGTCATTTGAATTGGAAGCACGTTGTCGATGAATAAAAACCATAACAGAATTTCAACGAACACGCGAAAGACCTGCAACCGTATGAGACGTGACGGGTGAATATGAGGCAATATTTCTTTCAACGTTCTTGAAAATGTAAACAGAAGAATTGCAACCAATGGTAATAAAAGGAAGGGACCAAAGTTGAAAGGGAAAATAGAGAAGTTGCCCATCACACCAGCAATTGAAACGGCACTGACGATAATCGCCCAAACCACGAGAACGCCAACAAACATGTTCAAAAATTTCTTTTGCCGGGCATCTGATAAACTGGTTGCTGGTAAAGCAATCTTAAACTCCCTGTAAAGAAGATAGAAGAATATGACCGTTAAGGCCACGAATCCGATTTGAGTCATCAGGTAAAGCATAGCAGTGGGTTTTAGTTATGTGAATATACGGGGAGGGCTAACCCTAGGCATAGCAAAAATTGCTAATTGTCAGCAAGCCCTGAATTGGGTAGGGTAGAGACCAGATTGATTATAAAACATTCTGCTAAACGTGGCGGCTGAGTCGAATCCGGTTAGATTGGCTATGTCTTTCACCTCCAGTTTTGATTTGATGAGTAATTGTTGTGCGCGCTTTACACGAACTTCATTGATAAACTGATACGGTGTTTTGTTGAAAGCAATTTTAAATAACCGCAGAAAGTGAAATTTGGAAAGACAGCATGCCTGGGCCAGTTCTTCCAATGAAATTTTCTGGTCGTAAAATGTATAAATATAATCAGTGGCCATGAGCAACCGCTGAACAAGTTCTTTTTTGGTTGAGGATTTCAAGACAGGAAGTTCTTGTTGAATTTTTTGAATCTTCTTTTCTTCCGATAACAGGTTTTGAAATAAAGTATACAAACCCTCTTCCAGGAAAAGTCTTTCAGGATTAAGGTTTAGCCGGATTTGTTGAATGATATTTTTGGTGATGTCATTAAGAGGCGTCAACCGGTTCCGAAACTCAAAAGATTGGGTAACGGATTTATTCTCCAATAAATTTTCAGGCTTCTGCGATAGGGAACTCCAAACCTTTTCTGCGAAGTAATCGCCAAAATGAATGTTGAACGTTTCAGCAGGTTGTTTTGAATCGATTTCAAGTGTGTATTGCTGACCAGCATTGGTAATACAAAAAAAACCCTCTTTAATAATGGTCCTTTTTGAATCGGCCGTCACCGCGCTTTCCCCAGAGATATTAGTGAAGATGGAGAGCGGCCCGCGGATATTATCACGAACAGTGTTTTTAGCTTGTGTGTTCAGGATAACGGTTGGCCATCCTGCAGTGTCGAGCTGACTCCCATCCCAGGCTTTCTGATTAGAAAACCGCGCATCGGCCTGTTTTTTAAGCCATTGCAGGTCCGGGAATTCACGCAGGATCATCACTACAAAATACGATATTCAGGGATATTTGTTTTTAGGATTCGCTTGCGAATCAAATCGGTTTATTTTTGTCAAAAAACAGTGAAGCATGCAGACCGCTGAGAAAATTACCCGCCCGCAAAGAAGTTTTTTACCGGAATCGTTTAAAGTTACATCATGGGATGACTTGAAACCCTATTTTGATAATCTGTTAAACCGTGAACTGACATCTCTTGATGAATTAAGACATTGGTTCCGGGACCGGAGCGAACTCGAGTCGATCATTTCAGAAGACCTTGGGTGGCGTTACATCAATATGACGTGTTACACCGATAATCAGGAATATTCTAAAAAGTATGAAGATTTTGTGGTGAACATTCA
>DASTYM010000548.1:0-3312 GCA_035764995.1 Cyclobacteriaceae bacterium
GGCCATCTTGCAAGGTCAACTGTGGAAATGGATAAGGAGCCCAGAGCGATGAATAGAATTCTAACGCATGGCGTGCTGTTACTCCGGCTTTTTCAAAAAATTTCGCACGACTTGGAATGAAAACCATGTGAATAGGTACTGGTCCCTTTTCAGGAATTGTTGCTCTTGTTGCTTTCCAGATAAAATTATTTGAAGTTGCCCACGCAAAATCATTTACCTGATCGGCCACTAAATGCCATGTGAGTGTTTTACCCGGTGCCGTTGCTTTTCCAGGGCCTCGCTCCTCTTCTCCTACAATGGTAATTTCATCATCTGAACTCAACACTTTAGTCAATCGCTGTTGAGCAGATTCCGATAATACTTCTTTTGGATTTTGAAGTATGCCCGTTCCACTTACAATCCATCCTGCAGGAACAGTGATCTTCACATCGAACCGGCCAAAGTTATTGTAAAACTCAGCTGGTCCCAGGTAAACACTGGTTTCCCAACCGCGCAAGTCATCATACTTTGCTAATCGCGGATACCATTGTGTTGGTTGAAACAAGGTGCTGTCAAATCGTTGTGTCATACGGTGTCCGCTTCCGTTTGGTCCGCCCGGAAGTTTGGTATTCCATCCAATATCCAGTGTTACTTTTTTTCCTGCGACAATCGGTGAATCCAATGTAATCGTAGCAACGGTTCTGTTAAGACCCGTTACGGCCAATTTAGGCGGGGCTCCCCGGGGTGCAGGTGCTGCTGTTAGGTCTACTTTTCTGCCTCCAACACTCAGGCTTGTGATAATCATTCCGTTTGTTTGTTCGGCTGGAGTAGAAAATCCTCGCGGCACATCTGCTCTGAAAATATTGTGATCAAGGCGGAGCACGATTCGGGTCAGTTCTTCCTTGCTATTATTGTATATATCAATTTTTTCTGAACCTGTAATCATTTGGGTATGCGGGTCAAGACTAGCCTGAATGGTATAATCGGTTTGAAGTTGCCAGTAATTAGGTCCTGGTTTACCCGAAAAATCTCGCGTTCCATCCTTCATTGCTTTCCGAATAGAATTCGTCAACGGCACATCCATTCGAATGGCCCGCTTGTTTGTTTCGATCGTTTTGCGCTGTTGAGCATAAACTAAAGTTGCATTGATAAGAATAAGAAAGAAGAGAATGCGTGCTTTCATAAGTAGATAATTGAAAGCTCTATATACGGGAAATAACCTGTATGAAGCAATTAGAATTACATGATCATTTCCATAAAAAAGTAAAACCCTGCAGCATGTTGCTGTCAGGGTTTCGGCATCCCCATGCGAAATTTTAAAGATTTTCTGGCACCTTCACGGTGATGCGCAGGAAGGTTGCCGGAATTGAAGTCTGGTTTGAAGTTGAACTGGTATTCTGGCTATTAAATAAGTTCTCGAGCTCACGCTGCAGATCGGCAGACTTGCCATTTTTTTCAGCTGCTTCGAAAGCATTCATGGTTGGTCCGTAGTACAACTTAAATGCATTCACGAATTCTGTCGGGGTTCCCGTAAAGTTGAAGACCCATGTATCACGCAAGAATGAGATGTTTTCAGCTGGTACTCCTGCCTTTCCAAATCGTTCAACTACCTGAGTTTCTACTCCCCACAACATTGGACTAATAAATCCTTCGGGTGGTGGCGGAGTGTATGCAGAACTGATTTTGAGAATTTGTGCAACCATAGTTGGGTCTCCTGGTATCCAGTTACCCATAACAATTTTACCTCCAGGTTTAGCAACGCGCACCATCTCTTTGGCAACATCATCAGGCTTCGGTGCAAACATGGCACCAAAAATGCTGACGATCACGTCAAATGATTTTTCGGGTAGTTCTAATTTACAAGCATCACCTTGTTGGAATGTAATGTTGGAAAGCCCGGCTCTTTTTGCACGGACATTACCGGCATCTACAAGATTGCGAGCGATGTCAACTCCCAGAACTTTTGCTCCCAGCTTAGCTGCCGGAAGCGCTGTGGTACCATCACCACAACCGAGGTCCAACACCGAATGATTACTTTTTATGCCTAACTGATTAACCAGGACTTCTCCGCTGGTTCGCATACTTTCAGCGATGCGGGTGAAATCTCCTTTTTCCCAGAGTGCTTGATTTGGATTCATGTTTATTTCGTTAATACCTAAAATTATTTTTTGAAATCTTATACCATTAGCCCGTCATGCAGAATTTTAAATATAATAAATACAACAGTACCAATACCTGTGACCAAGGCCATAATTCTTTTGGCTCTTGTTCCGTTCATGTTTGTAATCATTAGATAGATCTGTTTTTGACTCAGCATAATTTCTGGTAAACGAACGGCAAAACTATTGCAAATGTTGAAATTTGGGCTTGGTGAAATCTACCATTAACATGTCGCCATGTTGAAAGAGCCTTAATTTCAGCCTTAAAGCAGCACATTGTGAGCCCGGATATACCTCCGGACATCTTATTGATAGATTAAGACAGGTGCTAGCTTATTTTAATGTATCGGCCAATTCGATATCCAACTCGCCTTGTAATTTGTGGTGTTCTTCGTAATTGGAGGGTGAAACACCAAAATGCTTTTTAAAAGCCTTTGAGAAATAAGAGTAATCATCAAATCCGGTCGAAAGGGCAATTTGGGACACCGAATCTACCTTGTTCAAAATAAGTCTGGCCGCTTTCCGTAATCGGATGCTTCTGATCAGCTCATTAGGCGGGAACCCCGTAATCGATTTTATTCTCCGATGCAGGTTCGTGCGACTCATGTTCATTTCTAGCGCCATTTTCTCTACACCGAATTGAGAGTCACTGATATTATTTTCAACTATGGCAATGGCTTTCTTTAACAATTTTTGATCGAGCGACTCAAACTCTTCACCTTCATCCTGCAGCAACGAAGCCTTGTACTTATCGACTGTTTCCTGATGCTGACGGGTCAGGTAATCAATTTCCAAATTCAGAATCTCATGATTCTTCTTCTCGCGATAACGAAGAGAATAGTAGATGAGGATCGCTGCCAGCACAACAAACAGCAGCATGGTCAGGAGAATGTTTCTCCAGATTTTTTGAATCTGCTGTTCCTGCTCCAACAGTTTAATGGCTTGCTCCTTTTTTTCGAGCTCGTGACGAGATTCCAACTCAACGATTTGTCGGGTCTTTGCTGCATTTAGCAAGCTATCTCTGACTTCGTAAAAATTGCGCAAGTACCCGAGTGCTTCAGCGGTTTTACCTTCCCTTGCTCTCAAATCACTAAGGCCGGAATATGCATGACGTGTTACACGCTTCAATCCTAATTCTCTTGACAATCGAAGCGCAGTCTTTAAATATGTTTCA
>DASTYM010000549.1:0-2067 GCA_035764995.1 Cyclobacteriaceae bacterium
CGGCATTCGAATTGAAGTTGCAGATGAAGACAACCTGGGTCCTTTTACAGCTGATGCTGCAGAAGCATTAACGGCCATTGCCGGAATTCTTGCTGAAGCAGCAACGCATTGTGATGCTGCAGGAACTACATTTCCTTTCACGCTGACTTCTGGATTTAATCGCGACAATTTACCTGCAACGGGTGATGAATTTAATACGCCAGCTACTTTTGCCAAGTTCATTAAGGGTTTGCAAGCGCGCGTGGAACTCTACAGAGGAAACTATTCCACTGCGTTAACCTTCGTTAACCAATCGTTCATT
This sequence comes from Cyclobacteriaceae bacterium, assembly GCA_035764995.1. Lineage (GTDB taxonomy): Bacteria > Bacteroidota > Bacteroidia > Cytophagales > Cyclobacteriaceae > UBA2336. The sequence continues at coordinate 302 of DASTYM010000549.1, forward strand.
GATGAAACCGGAAATTTTGGACGCGGGGTCTACAGGTTATTTGCAAATGCCTCAGGTGACCGGGTTAATCCATTGTTCTTTCCACGAAATACAAATGGTACAACACGTTTAGCACATCCTACATGGCTGTCACAGGCTGTTCCTGGCGATTTAAGATTGGCGAAAGCGCAACTCCGAACCAACTCAATCTCCACCGCTGGTTTAACAGCAACGCACGATGCATTCTTATATTCTACGAACACAACGCCCGTTGCTATTATCAGAAATGAAGAGTTGATCCTGATTAAAGCTGAAGCCCTTGTTCAGACCGATCAATTTGCTGCTGCGAAAGTCCTGATCGACAAAATCAGGGTTGATGTTGGAAACATTGGAGTTTATGCAGGCACACAGGACAAGCCTTCCATGATCACAGAAGTACTCTTCCAGAGAAGATATTCTCTGTGGGATGAAGGCCATCGCTGGGTGGACATGAGAAGATATAACCGGTTAAATGAATTAACGATTGACAGACCCGGTGATTCAATCATCCCTCAATTGCCAAGACCATTTAACGAAATAGGTGTGCAAGGAGGATAATTTTTTAAGTCAAAAACAAGAAAGGGGCTTCAGCCCCTTTTTTTATTTGCAGAAATTGCTGCTGGGGTTTGTACTTCCCCGCTTCACAGCTTCGGTCCACGCCTCACAAGCTTTATCTCGGTTACCTGTCATAAAATATGCTTCGGCTAAAAGAGCATATCCATTTTCAACATCGGGCTCCAATTCAACCGTTTGTGACAATAAACGAATGGCTGAGGTACCGTCATTTTGTTTCAAATAATAGATGCCTTTATTCCGATAAGCCCATGCATTGTACGGGTCGGTTGTAATGCTGTAATCAATATCTTCCAAGGCAGAAGGCAACTCGTTCTTTAATAAATAAATATAACCACGATTGTTTCTGAAAAAAGCATCAGCTGGTCTGATTGCTAAAGCCTGATTAATTGCTTGCAAGGCCAATTCCAATTCATTGTTTTCTATTGCTATCAGCGATAGGGTATTGTAAGCATTTGCTTCCTGCGGATTCAGTTCAAGCGCTTTCTTTAAGTAAGTTTTACCCTCATCGTATTTTTTTTGATAATAGGATACCGTGCCCAGATTAACCAATAGCTCCGTGTTGAGTGAATCTTTTTTGAACACCTTAAAAAAGGAAGTCTGTGCTCGCTGGTAGTCTTTCAGTCCTGTATAAATCAACCCTTGAAGAAAGAGTCCCGGTAAGGTATCCGAATGTGTTACAAGAACCTTTTCAATATCTTTTAATGCTTCCGATGGTCTGTTTAGTTCATACAATGTATTACCACGATTAAAGTAAGCATTGGAAAAATTTGGATTACACCCAACCGCCCGATTGTAGTAATACAGGGCCTCTTCATACTTTTCCTGTCGGAACAGAACAGTCCCAATATTATTATACGCATCGGCAAAACCGGAATCAATTTTCAAGGCTTCCTGAAAATACCGAATGGCCTCTTCTTCGCTGTGATCCTCCAATGCCTTATTGCCCTTCAATAAAAAGCGATGCTTACGAGTGTTCGCATCATCGACACAGGCTGCTAAAAAAAGCAGTGAAATCAGGATCAAACGCACGGATTGTTGAAAAAGGTTTTGATATTCTAAAATAGTTACCGTTCTTTGTGTCATACAAATGAGAATTACCGCAAACATAAGCAATCATCACCATCATCATGTGCAAAACACGATGCGTGGCAGGTTTATGTTTTAACTAAACT
>DASTYM010000550.1:0-3232 GCA_035764995.1 Cyclobacteriaceae bacterium
TCACCAATTCAAAATCGGTCTCGCGTGCAATTTTTCCCAGCCAAGTAAATACTCCGGGGAAGTATTCCAGCTTTTCAAGACTATCGATTTGCTCGTCTGGCGGTTCCAGAATGAGGGTTCCATCGCGATCGATAAAGAGTACTTTTTTCATATAGTCTTTAAAGCGTTAATCAATAATTCATTTTCGGCAGGAGTTCCAACAGTAATTCGTAAACAATCTACACAACCTTTAACGGATGATCGATCACGAACAACAATTCCTTTCTTAAGTAGTGCCTGGTAAACGGTCTTTGCATTCACCACTTTAACCAATAAAAAATTAGTGTCTGAAGGAAAAACGTTGAGAACGATTTTTAGTTTTTGGAGTGATTCTCTCAGTTTCTCTCTTTCAAGTAAGATCGTGTTAACCCATAATTTCATCTGATCCTGGTCTGACAGCGCCTCAAGTGCAATTTGTTGTGTCAGTGTGTTAATGTTATATGGATATTTGATTTTGTTTAGTGCCTGAATAATTTCTTCAGAAGCAAAGCAAAGCCCGAGCCTAAGCCCCGCCAATCCCCACGCTTTTGAAAGTGTTTGAAGGATGACCAGGTTTGGATAACGATTCAAATAAGAAATGAAACCCGGATCATTGGCAAAATCGATGTACGCCTCATCAATGACCACAAGCCCAGTGAAGTTTTGGAGAACCATTTCTACTTTTTCGCGTTCGAGCAGGTTTCCTGAAGGGTTATTCGGACTGCACAAAAAAATGATTTTGGTTTGAGAAGTAACCGAACGTATGAGGAGATTAACATCCAGCATAAAACCCGGGAGAAGTGGTACTTGCTGAATACTCACTGCGTTAACACCAGCGCAAACCGCGTACATTCCGTAGGTGGGTTCTGTAATCAGGATGGAGTCCTGGTAAGGTTCACAGCAGGCACGAATGAGTAAATCAATTGCTTCATCACTTCCGTTTCCAACAAAAATCTGTGAAGAATTAACACCTTTTAGTTCACATAGTTTTCTCTTTAAAGCTTTCTGTAAGGGATCGGGATATCGATTGTATGGCGGTGGAAAAGGATTTTCATTGGCATCCATAAAAGTAGTAGCCTCACCTTTAAACTCATCACGTGCTGAGGAGTAGGGGACTAACTGTTGAATATTTTTACGAATAAAATTATTACTCATGATTTCTGAATTGAGTTGAGTCTTATCCTAACTGCCCGTTTGTGAGCTTCCAGACCTTCGGCTTCTGCCATCATTTCCACCGAGGGGCCAATGTTTTGAATTCCTTGCTCTGTTAGTTTTTGAAAGGTGATCTGTTTGGTAAAACTTTCAAGTGAAACACCAGCAAACGCTTTTGCATAGCCATTGGTGGGAAGAGTGTGGTTGGTCCCCGATGCATAGTCGCCAACAGCTTCAGGGGAATAATTTCCAATAAACACCGATCCTGCATTGACAATCTTTTCTGCAACCTCATCTGCCTGTGTTGAGTTGATAATCAAATGTTCCGGAGCATACTCATTTGAGAAATCGATAGCTGAGTCCAGCGAGTTGAAATAAATACCACGACTGCTTTGTAGCGCTCTTTCAGCAATTGCTTTTCTGGGAAGCGTAGCGATTTGTTTTTGTATCTCTGTTTGAACATGATTCAATACTTTTTCGTTTGTCGTGACCAACATAACCTGACTATCTTCTCCGTGTTCAGCCTGGGATAGGAGGTCGGCCGCAACAAAGGAAGGGTTGGCAGTTTCATCAGCTAGCACTAATACTTCAGATGGTCCTGCCGGCAGATCAATTGCAACACCTTCGTTGCTCATGAGTTGTTTGGCTTTCGTTACGAATTGATTACCGGGCCCGAAGATTTTGTATACTTGAGGAATACTTTCGGTTCCATACGCCATGGCAGCAATCGCTTGTGCTCCACCAACCTTGAAAACTTTTGAAACACCCGTGAATCTTGCTGCAAATAAAATGGCCGCATTTATTTTCCCTGAAGCACCAACAGGTGAGCACAGAATAATCTCTTTACATCCGGCTAATCGGGCTGGGATCGTTAACATTAACGCTGTTGAGAATAAAGGAGCCGAACCACCCGGGATGTAAATTCCAACTTTCGAAATAGGAATAGCTTTTCTCCAGCACGTAACACCCGGCATCGTTTCAATGACAGTGGCAGCTCGTTTTTGATCAGTATGAAACTTTTCAATATTTGCGGCAGCAATTTCAATGGCACGTTTCAGTCCTGGAGAAATTGCCTTTTGGGCTTCATCAAATTCTTGCTCTGAGACCTGCAGACTATTGATTTCAACTTTATCGTATTGCTTTGTTAACTCAAACAGGGCCTGATCCCCTGATTTCTGAATTCTCCCCAAAATATTTCTAACAGCACCATCCAGAAATTCCGACTCAAACTGAGGTCTCTTTACAAGCTCTTTCCAATTTTCTTTTCCGGGGTTTAAATATGTTTTCATTGTTCTACTGATTACCGATTACTACTAATTACTGATTACCGATTACCGATTACCGATTACTTTTAAACAATCATCTTCTCAATCGGTACTACCAAAATCCCCTGCGCTCCCAATGATTTCAATTGATCAATTTTATTCCAGAAATCATTCTCATTTACCACGGAATGAAGTGAACTCCAGCCTTCCTTGCTTAACGGTATCACGGTTGGACTTTTCATTCCCGGGATGACGCTTGTTATTTTTTCGATGGCTTCATTTGGGCAATTCAATAAGATGTATTTGTTGTTTTTTGCTTTTTGAACTGCTTCAATCCTGAAGAGAAGTTGATCAAGAATGTTTTTCTTGGCGGCTTCCAGCTGGGGATTCATGATCATCACGGCCTCTGAGTTCATCACCACTTCGACTTCTTTTAATCCGTTGCTCAGGAGCGTGCTACCTGTACTCACAAGATCACAAATTGCATCGGCTAGCCCAATACCAGGTGCAATCTCTACAGAGCCGCTGATTTCGTGAATGCCTGCTTCGATATTGTTATCGCGCAGAAATTTTGTAACGATGTTTGGGTAGGAGGTGGCGATATTTTTTCCGTTGAGGTAGGATGGCCCGGTGTAATTTTCGGCCCTTGGAATGGCAAGCGATAATCTGCATTTTGCAAAATCAAGACGCGTGATGATCTCATTTTTCTTTTGCTTTTCTGCGACCACATTCTCACCAACAATACCAATGTCTGCTACATTGTCCTCTACGTATTGAGGGATATCATCGTCTCGGAG
>DASTYM010000551.1:0-5287 GCA_035764995.1 Cyclobacteriaceae bacterium
TGGTGCTGCAAAGACGATGAGTTTATTTAATGGCTGAGGATAAGTCGTCATTTTCGAGGTCTCATACCTGCTGGCTCAAGAAGTTAAATGACAAGCCCAGAAGTTTCACCGCAGAGGCGCAATGGCGCAAAGGAGTACAAAAAGCAAGCGCAAATCTTAGCAGAACTCTGCGCCTCTGCGCCTTTGCGGTGAACAAAAATTACACTGTCATTGGTATGGAGGTACGACTGAGAAATCCCCTGACCAAAACGTGCGCACGCTGTAGTCAGGGGATTTCTCGCTCCGCTCGAAATGACGTTTATTTAGTTCACTACCGACCCCGGATTCACAATCTCATTAGGCTGCAGCAATCTGAGCTTCCCATCCTTATCCTCAGCACTCAAAATCATTCCCTGCGATTCAATTCCCATCATCTTACGAGGTGCCAGGTTGGCGATGAATGTAACCTGTTTCCCCACCATTTCTTCGGCTGTATAATGCTTGGCAATACCGCTGAGGATCGTTCTGGTATCAAGACCTGAATCGATTGTAAGTTTTAAGAGCTTATCAGATTTTTCCATTTTTTCAGCAGCCAACACCTTCCCCACCCGAATGTCGAGTTTGGAAAAATCATCAATGGTTACTTCGGCTTTTAATGGCTTCAATGTGCTTTCTGCTTTTGCGTCTTCCATACCGGCTTTTGGTTTCTTGAGTTTTGCAATTTGCTTTTCAATCTCTTCGTCTTCAATATTGCGGAACAATAGTTCGGCCTTACCCAACTGGTGATGCTGTGGGATCGGTTCAATTAATTGTTCTTTCAACCAGAATTGATTCCAAGCTGTATCAATACCGGCACTGTTTAACTGCGTGCGAATATTCTTCGCTGTTTCCGGAAGGAATGGTTCGCAAGCGATAGCAATATTTCCTACCACAGTAAGGGCATAGTTCAAAATACACCCAACCGCCTCCATATCATCCTTGGCTAATTTCCAAGGCTCAGTATCCGCTAAAAATTTATTACCAATGCGTGACAAGTTAATCATGTGAAACTGAGCTTCGCGGAATCGGAATTCATTCAGCGATTTGATCATTTCCTTAACCGAAACATTCAAATCAATATGCGCCTGGTTGTACTTTTCTAAAACCTTCTTTCTGCGATCGTCAGTACCAGGCAGTTCGTGCGCTGATGGAACTTTGCCTTCAAAATATTTCCACGTCAATACCATTACCCGGTTAACAAAGTTTCCGAGGATCGCTACCAACTCGCTGTTTACTTTTTGCTGGTAATCCTTCCAGGTAAAGTCTGCATCCTTAGTTTCAGGTGAAATTGATGTGAGTACATAACGCAGTTCATCTCTCCTTCCCGGGAAATCGACCAGGTATTCATGCAGCCAAACTGCGTGATTGCGTGAGGTTGAAATCTTGGATCCCTCCAGGTTCAGGAATTCGTTGGCTGGCACATTATCAGGAAGAATAAAACTTCCCTCCGCTTTCAACATGCACGGGAAAATAATGCAATGGAAAACGATGTTGTCCTTACCAATAAAATGAATAAGTCTGGTATCCTGGTCCTTCCAGTATTTTTCCCAATCCTTTCCTTTTAATTCTTTCGTGGCCGATATGTATCCAATAGGTGCATCGAACCAAACGTACAAGACCTTTCCCTCGCCATCTTTTACAGGAACTGGTATCCCCCAATCCAAATCGCGTGTAATGGAACGTGGTTGTAATCCCTGATCGATCCAGGACTTACATTGTCCGTACACGTTGGTCTTCCAGTCATTTTGATGACCTTCCACAACCCATTCCTTCAGCCAGCTTTCAAACTTATCCAATGGAAAATACCAATGCTTGGTTGGTTTTAGAACTGGTGTATTTCCGGATACCGTTGAGCGCGGGTTAATCAGTTCCCGAGGGCTCAGACTTGATCCGCATTTTTCGCATTGATCACCATAAGCATTCGGGTTACCACATTTCGGGCATGTACCGATGATATAGCGATCCGCCAAAAAGATCTTTTCTTTTTCATCATAATACTGATCGGATGTTTCTTCGGTGAAGCCTCCCTGATCATAGATGACTTTAAAAAAGTCCTGAGCTGTCTGGTAATGAATCTTGTTGGAGGTCCGTGAATAAATATCGAAACCGATACCAAAATCCTCAAAAGCTTTTTTCATCAGATTATGGTATTTGTCAACGAAAGCTTGTGGCGTTACACCTTCTTTCTTCGCTCCAAGCGTAATGGCCACCCCATGTTCATCCGATCCGCAGATAAAGATCACATCTTCTCCCTTCAATCTCAGAAATCGAACATACGTGTCGGCTGGTAAATAAGCACCTGCGATGTGCCCGATATGAAGCGGGCCATTAGCATACGGCAATGCGGCCGTGATGGTATGTCGTTTAAACTTTTTCATTCAATAATTTGGTGCAAAGATGGGAATTGAGCGGGAGGTATAAAAATCTAAATTCAGGCCATGGTGGCCTTCATTGGAAAATATACATAAAACTCGGTGTGCCCTTCTGGTGTCGTGCGCAGGTGAATCTCACCACCCAGTTTTTCGGTCGCAAGTTTGGAAAGGTAAAGTCCAATACCGCCTGTTCCGGAGCGCTCCGAAGCACGTGAAAACATCTGGAATATCTTGTCTGGTCTTGCCTCAGCAATACCAATACCATTGTCGACTACGCTGACTCTCACGCCTTTCTGATCTTCTGAACTGATCTTGATATGGACAAACGGATCGGTACGTTCCGAGTCATTGTGGAACTTGATAGCGTTATCAATCAGGTTCTCCAGGATGATCCTCACAAGATCTTTATCGGATTGCAAGGTTGCATCGGCCTGGATATCCTTCTTAATCTCAAACCGTGGAGGCAGGCCTTTCTTTTTCTCCAGCAAAATCACGTCATCAACAATGGATTTAAAGTCAATCTCTTCGTGCCCGACAATTGCATTATTGATCTGGTTAACGATAAGCAAGCGTGTCAAAATCACATTAAGTCTTCCGGATGAAACATCCAGTTTCTCCAGGTAATCGAGGGCCAGTGGATCTTTAACATCCATGAGTGCCACGCTGCAGATTCCTTTCAAGCTTGCCAGTGGGCCACGAATATCGTGTGATGTTTTATAAATGAAATTATCGAGTTCATCATTTACCCTGCTCAACGACTGGTTGGCTGTGTCAAGCTCTGTATTTGCTTTCAGCAGATCGGCAGTCTTCTCCTTTACTTTGCCATCCAATTCGCGATTAATATTCTGAAGTCTGAGATTTTGTGTTTCAATGATTCCTTTTGCATCGGATAGCGCAGTGTTCACTTTTCTGGTCACCACATTGCTTCGGTATAAAACAAAACCTAATAAGCCGATCAACGCAGCTATGGTACCTAACGCAAAATTCAGGTTGCGCTGACGAACGAGCGCCTCTTCTTTTAATTTAATGGTAGCGATATTTTCCCTTTCTTCGAAATTGGTTTGAATCTTGGCAATATTCTTGACCAACTCTTCTCCGATAAGACTGTCCTTTAAATGAATGTACTTGTTTTGATAGGCTGAGGCATTTTCAAAATCCTTCATGAGGCCATACAAAATTGAAAACTGTTTATACGTATCGATCAGCAACTGATTGTATCCTGCACTGTCTGCCAATGGTTCAACGATTTTCAGATTATTTTCTGCTGTTCGGGTATCTTTTTCAACAATTGCAATTTTTGCAAAGTACACCAGGTTCTCTGCCTGAAATCTTTTGTTACCGCTGGTTTTTGCAATTTGAAATGACTTTTCAAAATGCTTTTTGGCGATTGCCATCTCCTCCAAACCAAAATTAGCAACACCCAGTCCAAACTCTCCTTCAATCACTACATCATCATTACATTTTTCTCCGCAGGTGCTTAAACCACGGTTGATGTAATCCATTGCTTCATCAAAATTCCTGAGGTGGATGTTCGCCATACCCAGGTTGATCAGCAATCGATCTAAATCATAGGTATCTTTTACTTCGTTTTTCATGACCAGCGAACGGCCAAAATACTCTTTTGCCTTCTCATAGTTTCTCATCTTGAAATAGACGATGCCAATATTATTGAGCGTCACACTGATCTCTGCTTCATCTCCTTCCTTCTCTCGTATCACAAGGGATTGAAAATGAAAATCAAGGGCCTTATCATAATTCGCCAGAAAAGTATGTCCAATGGCGAGACCGTTCAGAATGTATTTGATCTCCGTTAAATAGCCCTCATCTCTCTGATTTCGTTTGGCTATGGCAAACGCTGTTTCAAATGTTCTAATAGCATCATCAAGTTTGTCAAGCCTTCTTAGAATTTGAGCTTTAAGTCTGTACGATTTAACAATCCGAAGGCTGTCACTAAGTTCAAGTGCCAGCTCATTTGCCTGATTGGCATAATCAAATGCATCATCCCAGCTAACGGCCGTAGAAGCTCTTGAGAGACTGAACAATACATCAAACTTATTTGCACCAGAACTACCCTGAAGTACCTGTTTAAGCGAGTCGATTGATTGGGCATTGGACTCATTGAGAAACCACAGAAACGCACCTAGCAGGAGCAGTTTTGGGGAACGATAAAAAATTTGGTACACGAGTAACTATTAAAAATTAATTGCACGAAAAAGTTCCAAGAAGCCAACAATCTTTGGGGGTAATTTAATTAGAACACCAATTAGAAACAAAAATTAAAACCTAACCCCAACAAACCTAAACTTACAATTATGAAAAAATTTATTTACGGATTCCTCTTGGCTTTAGTAGTAACAGTAACTGTATCATCATGTACAGAAGAAGAAGTTAAGCCTTCAACCGAACTGGAGAACGGTGGCGGTGGAGTATCTGAACCAATCAAAGGATAATTCAAAAAAAATTAAAGAATATGAAAACCAAGGCTATTATACTCGTTGCGCTAACAGCAATAGTAACGTTGTCATTCACATTCGCTTCCGTTAATAAACCTGCTGAAGTGAAGAAAGAGGCAACTCATCAAAAACAGGATGCACCTGCTGGCGGACTTGTTTCTGAAGACAAAATATAGTCGATATAATTGATTGTAAGGCAATTACAGCACCCGCTGCCATAGGCGGAGCTGTAATTGCTTACTTGTATTCTGGATCGCTTCTTCGAGCGGAGAATCAAGTCACAACTATGCACCTGGCAGACTTTGGTGAAGATCAGGCCTCAAAAACGAAGACTACATCAGGGCATGAATAAATAATACTAACCTATAATACTAACCTAGCAGAAACCCTGTACTTCCCCAATTAGGACTTTAAAAAGTTAATTGAATCCAATAAAAATTACCT
>DASTYM010000552.1:0-9029 GCA_035764995.1 Cyclobacteriaceae bacterium
CTAACTGACGAATGGTCTTTCATTATATACCCTGACAGAATTAGTGCCATAAAACTTAAGGAAAAACAAATTCGAACAATAGAAGTCTATAAACAACATCATGAACAAATCAGGGATGCAGAGACCGATGATGTAGGTAATCTTTGGGTTACGCTAAAAAATGACATTATAAAAATCACTCCTGAATTAACTCAAACATTTTATTCCGACATCGTTGAAGCGGATGAGTTGATTAGCATCCTGCCAGATCAAGATGGAAGTGTTTGGATCCGAACATTGTCCAGTCTTATTCACTTGCACGAAAGTGGAAGAACAAATGAAAGATTTTTGATTCACAAAAAAAATGAAAAAGTCACGTATGAAGCGATCCATGAAATGGCGCAGGATGGAGAAGGTAATATTTGGCTCAGTGTGCCTGCATGGGGCGGCTTAGTTAGGTTTAACCGAAGTCTTAAAATGTTTGAACGATTCCCTCATGAACCCAACGACATTTTTACAGTTAACAGCAATTACATCCGAAAACTGTACTATTCAAAAGATGATAATATCCTCTGGATAGGAACGGAAGCGGGTCTCAATAAAATTGTTTTCAATAAGCAGGATTTTATCATTAAGGAAGACAATTCTCCAAACCAGGGAAATAATTTCATCCGTGAATTATATCAGGATTCAGAATTAAATCTGTGGGTCAAATACGATGGCGGCCGAATCTACCCAGTGATCAATAAAGAGGATGCATCAGTCAAAACCACGGTAGAAAAAGTGGCCGCTATGAAGCCGGTACTTTTTTTAAGAGATGATGAAAATGGAAACCTATTGTTTGTAATCGAAAATGGTGTTATCAGTTTGAATAAAATAACAGGCCAAATAAAAATTTTGAATGATCAATACATACAGAAAACAGTCTGGCCTATTCATTTATTGGGATCAAAAATAGTAGCAGAAAGTGAAGGCAGGATATTATTCATCCCGATCGAAGAAACCTTAAGAATTGAGAGGGACATTCCCTTTCATGAGTCTGCTGAAGGCGTGAAGTTCTTAATTGATCAATTTGGAAATATCCTTGCTTTCAAGAATGAGGGAGTGTTTATACTTGATTCAACAAAAGAAGTTTTCATAAAAATGTATGACTCAAAAAGAAATGACCACGAATTGGATATTAATGTCATGCTGAAAGATCCTGAGGGTTTTCTTTGGCTTGGAACAGGAGGCTCAGGCCTTATCCGATACGACCCAAAATCTGATGAATCGGTGAATTTCGGGTTTGCTGATCATACTATTAACGGGATTTTAGTTGATGATGAAAAAAAAATTTGGGCCTCAACTAATAAAGGATTGATAATGGTTAATCAAAAAACTAAGGCCGTTATAAATTTCACGAGTCAAGATGGGCTTCGAATTAATCAAGTCAGACATGGTGCCTTTTTAAAAGGGAGAGATGGGCTTTTTTACTTAGGAGGAGAACGTAAAATCCTTGCTTTTGATCCGTTAAAAATAAAAGCCGAAAAATTCACACCTCCGGTGGTGATTACTGATATTAAAGTCCTTAATAAATCAATTGCAGAGATTAATCATGCTTACAGTTCTCTGGAAACTGCGTCTCCAATCGAAGTTCAGCACAATCAAAATACATTAGCGCTTGAGTTTGTGAGTCCGAATTTTGCGTACCCAGAAAACACCATTTATTCTTATCAAATGGTTGGTGTTGACCAGGGATGGGTGTCTTCAACAACGAACCAAATCATCTATTCCAATTTATCACCAGGTAACTATCGGTTCAGGGTTAAAGCATCCAACCCACACAATGAAAAAGACTCTGAGATAAGGGAAATAGAATTCTCAATTCTTTCTCCTCCATGGAAAACCTGGTGGGCGTACGTTATTTATGCAGGCGTGGTTATGTTTCTTAGCTATTTCATTTGGAAGCGCACTGTAACAAGATCACATTTAAAAACACTTGCAACTATAAAAAGTGCAGAGGCCGAAACGTTGCGAGAAATGGACTCACTCAAATCACATTTCTTTGCAAACATCTCCCATGAATTTCGCACTCCTCTTACGTTAATTCTTAGCCCTTTGCAAAAGAAAATCGAGGAGTCAGATAGGGCGAGTGAAAAAGCCGAGCTCTCGATCATGCGCCGAAACGCTTTGCGCCTGCTAACATTGGTTAATCAACTCCTTGATCTCTCACGAATAGAAGCGGGAACACTAAAATTAAGATGCGTAAATGCTGATCTACCTACTGCTATTTTAGCAATCTCAAGTCAATTCTCTTCAATGGCCGATTCAAAGAGAATTCATTATGAAGTAGTTGCCAATTCTCTGATCTCAGTTTACTTCGATCGAGACAAGCTGGAAAAAATAATAAGTAACCTTCTTTCAAATGCTTTCAAATTTACTTCTGAGGGAGGGTCCATTTCGCTGGCAATTTCATCAAGTTCAAACCAATATTTTAAAAAGGGATTTGTTGAGATTACTATAGCTGACACAGGAATTGGAATTGAATCTGAACACCTACCCAAAATTTTCGACCGCTTTTATCAGGTCGACATGTCGAGTACTCGTTCGTACGAAGGTTCGGGGATTGGATTATCATTAACCAAAGAGCTTGTTGAACTTCATCACGGAACAATTGAGGTTAAAAGTGAAATTCAAAAAGGATCAACTTTTATAGTACGTCTGCCATTAGGTAACGATCATTTAAAGCCTGAAGAGATAATTTCCGAACCGCCTAACGATATTAAAAACATCGAAAGCCCATTGGCTCTTACTGAAATTCCAGAATTCACGACTGACCAGCAAACACATGAGGAATCAATTTTAATTGTTGAAGATAATGCTGATCTAAGATCCTATATGCGACTGGAGCTTCAGCAATCTTATTCAATCTTAGAAGCAGTTAATGGTGAAGAAGGTGTTGCGCTTGCCCTTCGGGAAATTCCTTCAATCGTCATCAGCGATTTGATGATGCCTAAAAAGGATGGACTTGATCTTTGCCACGAACTAAAGGAAGACGAACGTACGAGTCATATCCCTGTTATTTTGTTAACAGCAAAAGCAGATATTGAATCAAAATTGCGCGGCTATCATCAAGGAGCGGATGATTACGTTTCAAAGCCTTTTAACTTACAAGAACTTCGTGTCAGGATTCAAAATCTCATCACCATTCGTAAAAAACTACACGCCAAGTTTGCTTCTCAAACTACCATACTCCCTTCCGAAATTTCAGTAGACTCTGCGGACGGGCGTTTTTTGAAAAAAGCCGTAGGAATTATTGAAACACACATTGCCGATTCAGGCTTTGGTGTCGAAATACTGGCGCGGGAATTGGCTGTCAGCCAGACCCAATTATATAGAAAATTACAAGGGGTAACGGGTTCGGGGCCCAATGAATTCATCCGTCACATTCGCTTACTTCGGGCTGCTGATCTCCTGCGCAAAAAGGTTGGAAATGTTTCGGAAGTAGCCTATCAATCAGGATTTAATAATCTTTCCTACTTCTCAAGAGCATTCAAAGATAAGTTCAATGTAACCCCCTCCGAGTTTGAAAAATCAAACCAATCCATGCATTCAATTCAGTAATTGCTAAATCTCAGACAAAAAATTGATAGGAATGGACTACTAGCTGTTTAAAACTGGTTACCCGCAGAAATGTGTCAAGGTTTGGCTGATTAGCGTTAACGCTGAATGGCACTTCTATTTCAATTTTGGTGTGAAGCAGATCATGGCTTTAGCGAAACCCGAAAAGCTCTATAGAGTAGGGAAAACCAAAATTAACACCCATGAAATCCAGGATTAATTTCTTCACAGTGCCGATTTTACTAACGCTTTTTAGATGTGCGACCATTGTTGGTGGAAGTAACTATACCGCTGATGTCATTGTCAAAGATCACCCCAGTGCAGTCATTACCTATAAGGATCAGGTTAAAGGAAGTGGTGTTGCTTTTTTCAAGGCTAAAAGATCAGAAGCAAACAAGTTTTCGGTAACGGTAAAAGAGGATGGCTGCAAAGAACAAACCATAAACTTTACAACGCGAAGCTTTCGTGGAGGTGCGTTTGTTGGCACCGTCATCGGCTGGACAGGACTTATCAGTGGTATCCCTATTCCCTGGGGTGTGGCACTGGATTTAGCAACCGGTGCACTTTGGAAACCGAATGAAAAGGAACCAGGTATTATGAAGGTTGACTATAAGCATTACGTGTATACAATTAATTATACCGGGTGCTCCGCCAGGGATTCAATCGCGAACGCCTTGCCAATTAAATAGAGAATTGTTTTAGTAGAAAGATGCACTCCGGTGCATCTTAATCTATTCCACTTAATTTAAAACAAGGAAATGAAAACTACTCGTACAACCATTATTATGATATGCGCTGTTTTATTTTATCTCAGCAGCCATGCCCAATTTCAGGACAGCTTAATAAACAATACTACCGATGTTACAATTAACACAACTTCTCAATCGGGTGAAAAAGCCATCGAAGTATTCAAAATTAATTCCAACAAAACTTTCCTTATTGAAAAATCCAGGACTGTTTGGGTGCAGTGTGAGAATAAAAAAGGCAGGCGACAAATTAAACGTGCACAAATCATCGATATTCATGATCAAGAAATAAAATTCAGACCCTTTAATAAAAATTTCACGGACGTGACCTATACCGAAGCAGACTTGCTATACATTGGATTTACGTCAACCGGAAGAATAATTATCGCTACCGTTTCAAACATCATAATAGTAAGTGCCGTAGTTATTATTTATACAACCGCCCTTATTTTTGCCATACTATCTGGCCACTCAAGTTTTGGTTCAGACCCAGACTTCAGCTGGGTTCCACTGGTTCCATTCCGGAAAAATATTAACTGCTATAAATCCATGTCGGGCGAAAGGAAATGGGGCATTCGAATCGTGAACAGAACCTAAAGAAATACCACGAATCTTTTATCATTCAAAAATGGGTTGTTTCTTTGAACTATGGTTCAATTCAGGTGGGATTCTCTTGAGAATAAATTACTGAGCAAGCTCTCCGCTCGGAAGCAGGAAAATTCTCTAAGAAAGCTTTCGGTTTTTCAGGGTAGAATTGACTTTAGCTCAAATGACTACCTGGGACTTGCCCGATCGGAAGGATTATTCAAACAAATTCAAATCAAAGCTGAAAGTCTGCCTCACCGAAATGGAGCTACGGGGTCAAGGCTTTTGTCGGGTAATTCCGCTTACGCAGAAGAAGTGGAGAAAAAACTTGCTTCCATTTTTAAATCTGAGTCTGCATTAATTTTTAATTCCGGGTACGCTGCTAACCAGGGAGTACTTTCTTCAATTCCTCAAAAAGGCGATACAATATTATATGACGAATTAGCACACGCGTGCATTCGCGATGGCGCAAGGTTAAGTATGGCAAGCAGGTTTCCTTTCTTACATAATAACTTAAGTGATCTGGAAGAACGACTAAAAAGAGCTCAAGGAAATATTTTTATCGCAGTAGAATCCATTTATTCTATGGATGGAGATGTGTGTCCTCTCCAAGAGTTGGTAACGTTAGCAGAAAAATATAGTGCCACCATAATTTTAGATGAAGCTCATAGTACTGGAGTAGTTGGCAAGGATGGAGCCGGGCTTGCTGTTTCACTTGGTATCGAGACTAAAATTCCGATTCGAATCTATACGTTTGGAAAAGCAATGGGTGTTCATGGTGCCTGTGTTGCCGGTTCTAACAACCTGATTGATTACCTCATCAATTTTTCACGAACATTTATATTCACAACGGCTCTTTCACCTCACAGTATCGCTTCTATTGATTGTGCATTTGAATACCTTGCCATCAATCTCAACAAGCAGCAGCACTTGAATGACCGGGTCAGGCATTTCATTGAGATATCCGATTCCTTGAAGATTCAAAAACTTCGCAGCAACACGCAGATTCAGGGCGTTGTGATCCCTGGCAATGAAAGAATCAGAAAAGTTGCGCAAGAGTTGCAATCAAATGGCTTTGATGTTCGCCCCATTTTATCACCAACAGTTGCACAGGGAAGTGAGCGCTTAAGAATTTGCCTTCATACATTTAATTCGCTGGAAGAAATTACTCAGCTCGTTCAACAGCTTTCTAAATTTTAGTTTTATTTTTCAGTCATGAATTATTTTGTAGCCGGAATCGACACCGACAGTGGGAAAACACTTGTTTCTGCCATCTTGTGTGAAGCACTCGGTTTTGATTACTGGAAGCCTGTTCAGGCGGGATTTCCTACAGATTCTGACGCAATTAAAGCATGGCTACCCAACACGATCATTCATCAGGAGGCATATGTTCTTAAAACGCCAGCATCTCCTCACGCTGCAGCTAAAATTGACGGAATAACAATTGATTTGAAGAAAATCACTTTACCAAAATCAATGAACGGATTGATCATTGAAGGAGCGGGCGGCTGCCTGGTTCCCCTGAATGATTCCGATTTCGTGATTGACCTGGTTCCTGTTCTGAATGCAGAAATAGTCTTGGTTGCCGACCTTTACCTTGGCAGTATCAATCACACACTGCTGACTGTTAATCTCCTTCAAAGTAGAAAATATCAAGTTAAAGGAATAATTTTTAATGGTGAGGCAAATCCCGAAAGTGAAAGAATTATTTTGAAACATTCAGGGTATCGATGTCTATTACGAATTGCCAAAGAGCCTACAATCACACTTGAAGCAATCAGGCGGTACGCAACAATCCTCAAAACAAATTGGAAATGAGTAACCTCTTATCGATAGATACGGCAAATATCTGGCATCCCTTTACTCCGTTGGCTGGAGCACCCGAACCGCTGTTGATCTCACATGCGAAAGGAGTTTACTTGTATACCCCCGATGGCCGAAAAATAATCGATGCCATTTCATCGTGGTGGGTAAACTTACATGGACATTCACACCCAAAAATTGCCCAGGCTGTTGCTGAACAGGCTGCTAAACTTGAACACGTAATCTTTGCGGGGTTCACACATGAGCCTGCCATTAAACTCTCTGAAAATCTTTTAAAAATTCTGCCATCAAACTTTTCCAAAATTTTCTTTTCGGATAATGGTAGCACAGCAGTAGAGGTTGCTTTGAAAATGGCCATGCAGTTTTGGCACAACAAAGGAGTTGACCGTAAAAAAATTATTGCGATAGAAGGAGCCTATCATGGCGACACCTTTGGTTCCATGTCGGTCGGTGATCGAAGTATTTTTTCTGCTCCATTCACACCTTATCTGTTCGATGTTTCATTTGTTGGCTTTCCGGAAAAAGAAAAAGAGAAGAATGTGCTGAGTCAATTCAAAAAAATAATTGACGGTGGTGGTGTGGGTGCATTTATTTATGAGCCCCTTGTTCAAGCTGCCGGTGGGATGAAAATGTATTCCGCACAAGTACTGAGTGAAATGATTAAGCATGCGCAAGCAAATGATGTAATCTGTATTGCAGATGAGGTGTTTACAGGATTCGGTCGTACCGGAAAGCTACTGGCAAGCGATCACATTCAACCGAAACCCGATTTGATTGCACTTTCAAAAGGGCTTACCGGGGGCACTTTACCATTAGGAGTAACAGCCGTAAGTTCAAAAATTGTCTCAGCATTTGAAACGTCTGACTTCACCAAAACATTTTTTCACGGCCATTCCTATACAGCAAACCCAATTGCTTGCGCTGCCGCCAATGCAAGTTTTGAACTATTAACCCAAAAGGAATGTGAACAAAACCTGGCCGCCATTTCAAACCATCACAGGAAATTTGTCAGTAAAATAAACAGTCACACTGCAGTCAAAGAAGCCCGAAATCTTGGGACAATTTTAGCGATTGAATTAAATACAAGTGGCCAAAGTTCTTACAGTAACGACATCAGGAAAAAAATTTATCAATACTTTATTGAACGTGATATACTTTTACGACCGCTTGGAAACACATTTTATGTAGTTGCACCTTATTGCATTACAGAGGAAGAGTTGAAACATGTGTATCGGATCATCGAGGATTTTCTCAATACCTTATTGAATAATTAAGGTATTGCCATCCACAACATAGGTTTTGGGGAACGTTGGCGTTCCTGGACGAAGCTGAATTGCCTTGCCTTCAATAGGCGTTGGATTTAATAATTCTCCTTTACCGTCATAAATGAAAGACACATCCTGAGAGAGGTCCGTAATTGAAATATAAACTTTGCCGGCACCAAAATCATAATACTTGATAGACACAGGACTTGACCCCACAAAGCCGTTCGAGATAATCTCAACGCCTTCATTATTTACAAGTGTGAGGCGGTTTGCATCCTGTCTTTTTATCAAATAAGATTTTCCCTGCTGTTCGGCTATGAGGCTGAATTGCGTTTCAAAGGAAGGTTTTACCAGGGCTTCCCGGCTCAATAATTTTCCATCAAGGCTGAATTTTATTCTAAATCCATCTCGAGAAATGCACATGAAACTTGTTGTTGCAAGGGAGTTACCAACTTCGAGAAAATAGTCGCCTGCAGGCCTTGCGTCAAGATCCAACGGAAATCCTTTAATGAGCTCTCCCTTTCGGTTCATCAAATACGCCCGGCCATCTTTCCGGATGGCTAGCATATAATCCTTACCCCTGATTCGGTGATGTCTCGCACGCGTAAACAAGTCACCTCCAATATCGAGTCCCTTCCAGCCGTCAAGGTTTTGCATTTCCTTATCATACATCCACAACTTACCGGACTTGTCCGCTATTAAAAATCGATAAGTCTTGCTGTTATCATAATCTACCACACTGAGGAACTCGATGTCCTTGGCCCTCACTTCTGTGGGGAATGCTGACACGTAATTCCCCAATCGATCGATAACATGAAGCTTTTTAGGAGTGGCAAAGAAATGCTGAAGTTTTCCGTTTTTATAGAAATCTACTTGCTTAACATCGCCTATAATCGGCCCGTCAAGTGCCTTCCTCCAGAGCACTTTGCCATCGCTGGAAAAATGATAAAGATTAAAAAGAGAGTCCTGTACCAAAATTTCTTCATTCTTATCCACATGACTCTTAATAACCATTGGCTCGCTAATGATG